>NZ_CAKJTP010000018.1:0-26759 GCF_917627335.1 Protofrankia sp. CiT1
AAGGCGTTGCACGGGGGAAGGCCGATACCCTGAGACAGTGTCAGTGATCTGCCTGGATAATCCACGTGACTCCGCGGAGCGGGCGGTCAGCGCCCTTCTCAAGGTACCGGCTCCCGCGGATGACCTGGGGCGGCTCTTTGCCCGCGCCGGTCACAGCCTGTATCTCGTCGGTGGTTCGGTCCGGGACGCGCTGCTCGGTCGCCTGAGCGCTGGCGCGGGTACTGCTGATCTTGATTTTGCCACCGATGCCCGGCCGGAACGTGTCCTTGAGATTACCCGCGACTGGGCGGACGCTGTCTGGGAGGCCGGGATCGCGTTCGGAACCGTCGGGCTGATCCGTACCGGGGTGCGGTTCGAGGTGACCACCTACCGCACCGAAGCCTATGATCGGGCATCCCGGAACCCGACTGTTGCCTACGGTGACACCCTCGAGGGCGACCTCGCCCGCCGTGACTTCACCGTGAACGCCATGGCCGTGTCCGTGCCCGGCCATGAGTTCGTCGACCTGTTCGGCGGCATGGCGGACCTCGCGCGCACAGTGCTGCGGACCCCGGGTTCCCCGGTGGCCTCCTTGGACGACGACCCGCTGCGCATCCTGCGGGCCGCCCGATTCGAAGCCCAGCTCGGGCTGACCCCCGTCGCCGAGCTGGTCGTGGCGATGCGTTCCAGAGCTTCCCGGTTGATGATCGTATCGGTCGAGCGTATCCGGGACGAGCTGCGCAAACTCATGCTCTCGGCCGACCCGGTCGTCGGGCTGGAGCGGCTCGTGGACATCGGGGTCGCGGACATCGTCCTGCCGGAGCTGCCCGCGCTGCGGATGGAGATCGATGAGCACCACCAGCACAAGGACGTCTACACCCACACCCTGACCGTGTTGCGCCAGGCGATCGCGCTGGAGGACCCGCTGCCCGAGGGCGGCCCGGACGAGGTACTGCGCTGGGCCGCCCTGCTGCACGACATCGGCAAGCCCAGAACCCGGCGGCACATCTCCGGTGGTGGTGTCTCCTTCCACCACCACGAGGTGGTCGGGCGCGACATGACCCGTAAACGGCTGGCGGCGCTGCGGTTCCCCAAGGATGTCACAGAAGCGATCACCCTGTTGGTGTTTCTGCACCTGCGGTTCCACGGCTACGGCCGTGGCGAGTGGACCGACGCGGCCGTCCGCCGGTACGTCCACGATGCGGGGCCGCACCTGTCCCGCCTGCACAAGCTCGTCCGGTCGGACTGCACGACGCGCAACCGGCGCAAGGCCGAGACGCTGGCCGCGACCTACGACGCGCTTGAGGAGCGAATTGCCCGCCTGTCCGAACAGGAGGAGATCGCCGCGATCCGCCCGGAGCTGTCCGGCGACGACATCATGGAGCTGCTAGGCCTGCCGCCGGGCCAGCTGGTCGGCCGGGCGCGGGCGCACATGCTCGATTTCCGTTTCGAGGCGGGCCTGGTGGGACGAGAGGCGGCCGAGACAGAACTCCTGCGCTGGGCACGGGAGAACGGCGTCCCGATCCCCGGGGAGCAGCCCGACCGCTAGTGGTCGCCGCCGGAAGTTCGCCCAGGGCCTGCCGGCGCCAGACTGCCACTTATCTTGTCTTCACCTCGGACAACGGCTACAACCTCGGCTCTCACCGTCTCGTCCAGAAGATGGCTCCCTACGCTGAGCGCAGGCGCCTGGCCCGGCCGCCAACCCGTGTCACAGCGCCGCCCCGCGGGCACCCAGCCAAACCCCCGGGGCGGCGCCCGCTCCGGCCGTGTCAGCGGAGGCCGGAGGGAGTGTTGGAGGGGTACGGCGCGGCCGGCGGCCGGGTGGGTCCGTAGGCTCGTGGTGTGGCGCGGGCCGGAGATCTGCGACAACTGTTCGAGCTGACCGGATTCCGGCGGCTCTTCGCCTCCCGACTGACCTCACAGGCCGCGGACGGCGTCTTCCAGGCGACCCTGGTCAGCTATGTGCTGTTTTCGCCGGAGCGAGCCACCTCCGCGGCGGCGCTCGCAACATCGCTTGCGATCGTTGTCCTGCCGTTCAGCGTTATCGGGCCGTTCGCCGGGATCGTGCTCGACCGGGTGTCACGGCAGCGGGTGCTGGTGGTCTGCGCGCTGGTCCGGGCAGTCCTGCTCGGCCTGCTCGTCGTGCTGATCGCCGCCGGGCATACCGGTGCTGACTTCTACGCGGCCGCGTTGGCGGTGGTCAGTGTCAACCGGTTCGTGCTTGCCGCGCTGTCCGCGGGTCTGCCGGTTGTCGTCGCCGAGGGAGGGCTCGTCACGGCGAACGCGCTGTCGACCACCGCCGGGACACTCGCGACCCTCATCGGTGCCGGCATCGGCAGCGGTCTGCGGGGGCTGATCGGTGGGGACGACGCGGGTGTCGCGCTGGTGGCCGCATTCGCCGGCATGATCTACCTGGTGGCCGCGGGTACCGCCACCCGCGCGGGCCGGGGCGAGTTCGGCCCCTTGGCCGCACCGCCTGGGCAGGGCGTTCTCAGCGAGGTTCGACAGGTGGTCGCGGAACTGGCGGACGGTGCGGGCCATCTGTGGCGGCGGACGCCGGCCCGGTACGCTCTGGCCACGCTCACCGGGTCCCGGGCGTCGTACGGTCTGACCTCGGTCATGGCAATCTTGCTCTACCGTAACTACTTCACGGGTGCGGACGGAGGACTGGGAGGCCTCGCGCTGTTGGTGACAGCCGGTGGGGTGGGAACGGTCGCGGCCGCGTTCGTGACACCGCGGGTGACCCGGCGGATTGGCAAGCAGATGTGGATTGTTCTCGTCCTGCTCGCCGCTGGCGTTGTCGAGATCGTTCTGTGTCTTCCGTTCACCTCGCCGCTGCTGATCGCCGCATCGGTACCGATCGGGTTCGCGGCCCAGGCCAGCAAGATCTGTGTTGACACGGTCGTGCAGGAACAGATTGACGACGCCTACCGGGGACGCGTCTTCGCCTTGTACGATCTTCTGTTCAACGTCGCTTATGTGGCCGCCGCCGCGCTCGCGGCGATCACCCTACCGGCCACCGGCAGGTCAACGGTTATGGTGGTGGCCGCCGGTGTCGGTTACATCGTGTGTGCGCTCTTGTACCTGCGTACGCGCGCGTCCGGTTCATCCGGTCCGTCCGATCCGGATGAACCGCGCTTTGGCCCGCTGCCCACGACCACCGCGCCGCCTGCCTCGGTGACAACGGCGCCCGCCATCTCGCTCGAGGCCTCCGGACGCGCGAAAGAATTATGATCACACGGTTCTCCGGCCCGCCGGGACAGTGATCCGGCCATGATGGCTGACCGTGACAGCTGGCGATGGGTAGCGGAAAAGCATGGAAAAGGCGGCGAAAGAAGCGACGAAGAAGGGGGGCCGGCCACCCCCTCCGGATGGCCGGCCCCCTCGGTGCCTTCGCGGCTTGTCCTACTCGCCGCGAATGAATGCCTCCACCTTGTCACGGGCGACGTTGTCACGGTACTGCTCCGGTGGTGACTTCATGAAGTACGAGGATGCGGCGAGCAGCGGCCCGCCGACCCCCCGGTCAAGGGCGATCTTGGCGCAGCGGACCGCGTCGATGACCACACCGGCACTGTTCGGCGAGTCCCAGACCTCGAGTTTGTACTCCAGGTTCAGCGGCACATCCCCGAAGGCTCGTCCCTCGAGGCGGACATAGGCCCACTTGCGGTCGTCCAGCCAGGAGACATAGTCGGACGGACCGATGTGGATGTTCTCTCGGCCCATGTCGTGGGAGAGCTGAGACGTCACCGCCTGCGTCTTGGAAATCTTTTTGGACTCCAGCCTCTCCCGCTCGAGCATGTTCTTGAAATCCATGTTGCCGCCGACGTTGAGCTGCATCGTGCGGTCCAGGACGATGCCTCTGTCCTCGAACAGTTTTGCCAGTACGCGATGGGTGATGGTGGCGCCGACCTGCGATTTGATGTCGTCGCCGACAATTGGCAGCCCGGCCGCGCGGAACTTCTCCGCCCATTCGGACCGGCTCGCGATGAACACCGGAAGGCAGTTGACGAAGGCGACGCCCGCGTCGATCGCGGCCTGGGCATAGAATTTCGCCGCGTTTTCGGAGCCGACAGGAAGATAGCAGACAAGGACGTCCACACGGGCCTCACGCAGGGTGGCCACTACGTCCACGGGTTCCTCATCGGACTCGGCGATCGTCTCGCGGTAGTAGCGGCCAAGGCCATCCAGGGTGTGACCGCGGGCGACAGCGATGCCGAGCGGTGGTACATCGATGATCTTTATGGTGTTGTTCTCGCTGGCGACGATCGCCTCGGACAGGTCACGCCCGACCTTCTTCGCGTCGACGTCGAACGCCGCGACGAACTCAAGGTCCCGGACGTGGTAGTTGCCAAGCTGGGTGTGCATCAGGCCCGGCACCCGCGCCGACGGATCAGCGTCGCGGTAGTACTCGACCCCCTGGACGAGGGATGCGGCGCAGTTGCCTACACCGACAATAGCGACACGTACCGAACCCATGACGGTCTGCTCCCTTTGGCTGTGTGTGAAGTGATGCTGGTTGTGGATGCTGCTGGTGATGGCCGGGCCGCTGGTGGTTACGACGACGACGCGAGATCAGAGGCACCTGCCCGTCAGCCGGTGGGCGGAGCCCCGTCGCCGTTGTCCTCCCGAGCCGGTGGCTGTGTCGCCCCGGGCCGCGCCGTCTGTGCGGACATGTCTGGGGGCACCCCTGTGGGCGGTGCCTGCGCCCGCTCGGTCTCGATCAGTTCGGTCAGCCAGCGGACCTCGCGCTCGACGGACTCGAGACCGTGACGCTGAAGCTCGAGCGTGTAGGAGTCGAACCGTTCGCGGGTCCTGGTCAGCGCGGACCGGACCTTCTCCCGTCGTTCCTCCAACCGTCCGCGCCGGCCTTCAAGGATGCGCAGCCGGACAGCCGCATCGGTTTTACCGAAGAAGGCGAAGCGGATCCCAAACATCTCGTCCTCCCAGGAGGACGGACCGCCTTCACCGAGAAGGGCCGCGAGGCGTTCCTTGCCCTCGGCAGTGAGGGTGTACACGACACGGCTGCGACCGCCGAGGCGACCCGCGGCAGTGGGGCCGTCGGCGGTGACGTAGCTCTCGGCCGCGAGCTTGCGCAGGCACGGGTACAGCGACCCGTAGCTGAAACGGTGGAAGGTACCCAGCACGGTGTTCAGTCGTTTTCGCAGTTCGTAGCCGTGCATCGGACTTTCCGAGAGCAACGCGAGGACGGCCAACTCCAACATCGCTACTCCCTCCACCGTGACTGAGCTGACTGTTGTGATCCAGCTGTTGTGATCCAGTGATTACGATTAAGAGCGACCGGCAATAGGGGACGCGGCGTCGCGGGGCTGGGGCACGCCCCTCGCCGCATCGCTCCCCGTCCATCGCTGCGCGATGCACGGGTACCCCGGCTCGTCGGTCGCCACCCAACACCTCCGGTGGCTGTCTCCGTCGCCTCGCGATGCACGCACCCCAGCCCCGCTCCTTGATCCACGCTCCTATTGCCGGGCGCTCTAAGCAGTTATGATCAGAGTGTCAGACATATCGTTCCGATACATCGAGGATGCCACTTCGGGGAATCCAAGGCAACAACGGATGTCTGGTACGCAACGGCGAGATGGTCAACTGGCGGCCTGTGACACGCCGTGTTCAGGGGTTCTCCGGTACCGCTGACGCATCTGTCCGGACCGTCTGCCGAGACGCGGCATCCGGCGTACCGTTTTTGCCATGCGCCCACGGTCGGTTATCGACTACGCGCTCGCCCGGCGAGCGACGCTCGCTGATCTGCACGCGGGCAGAGTGTCGACGACGGACGTCTGTGACGCCCATCCGTACCTGCTCCGAGCGGCCAAGTACCATGGCGAGCCGGCTGCCCGGCGCTGCCCGGTCTGTCGGAACGACCCTTTGATCAACGTTACCTACACCTACGGTGACGAGCTCGGCGTGAGCTCTGGTCGGGTCCGGGCCACCAGGGACCTACCGGAGCTGGAACAACGGTTTAGCGAACTGAACGTCTATGTGGTGGAGGTCTGCACCTGCTGTGGCTGGAACCACCTGACTACGTCCTTTGTGATCGGGACCGGCCAGCCCCGCGCACGCCGAGGGAGCAGCCGGCGCACAGCTGACTAGCCGGTCAGGACCACGTGAGCGCACTTCTCCGCATGCGGCTGGCGCGGGCCGTCCCGAGGCCGCCGGTTGGCGAGCTGTCGGCAAGGTGTCCGGCCCACTGGTGACTCCGTCGTGGAAGCGGTTTTGCCGGAGGCGGTGTGGGTGCGCTCCTGAAGGACGGCGTAGCGTCTTTTGTCAGCCACCGACCATGCGGGGTCTTCTACCCCCTGTCGCGACGGACGGGACAGTCAGTGAGGCCACCCTACGATCGGGATGCGCACCCGCGCGATGACGACAACGGGCGTACCCAGATCCGCCATGCCCCGGCTGGCCGGGACCATCCCGGTCCCGACGGATGGGGCGGGGCCACCAGCAGCCTGTACGACACGACCGACCGGGCCGCGATGGACCGCATCGGCGTACGCGAGCGCACTGCCAGCTCCACCACCTACGTGCGCCGTCCCCGCCCGGATGACGTGTTCGCCACGTCGGCGGTCGAGGCCCTCGATCGGGGTGGCGACAGCCCGCCCGGCCGCGCGGGCCGCCGCGCGGCCGAGCCCACGGTCCGCAGAGGTCAGGGGAAACACGGTCCGATGTTCTGGCGAAACCGTCCTCGGTGGTTGCGTCGACTCGTCCTGCTTGGGCTGTTGTTCAGTGTGCTGATGATCGCAGCCCTGGTGGCAGTGGTCCTGGCCTTCACGAAAGTGCCGTTGCCAGCCACGGTCAACACCGCCGAACAGACGTCGGTCATCACCTACGCCGACGGCCGGACCGAGATCGCCAAGATCGGTACGGTCAACCGGACGAACGTACCGCTTTCCCAGGTGTCGGTGGACGCCCAGCACGCGGTGCTCGCCGCCGAGAACAAGAACTTCTACAGCGAACCCGGTATCTCCCCGAAGGGAATCGCTCGAGCGATCTGGGTGAACCTCCGTGGTGGTGAGATCGCCCAGGGTGGTTCTACGATCACTCAGCAGTATGCCAAGAACGCCTACCTGACCCAGGAGCGGACCTTCTCCCGGAAGTTCAAAGAGATCGCCATGGCGATCAAGATCGATCAGCAGTACTCCAAGGACGATGTGCTGGAGTTCTACCTGAACACGATCTACTTCGGGCGCGGATGCTATGGCATCGAGGCCGCTGCCAAGACCTATTTCGACAAGCCCGCCAAGGACCTCACCGCGGAGGAGGGCGCGGTCATCGCCGGGCTGATCCGTTCTCCGAACGCGCTCGACCCGAGAGTGACCCCGGTCGCCGCGGAACGCCGTTGGCACGAGGTGATCGACACGATGGTCGCCAAAGGATGGTTGGACCCGTCCCGCGCGGGTCCCGACAAGAAGCCTCCGGTGACCAAGGAACGGGACAGGTCCAACGGGCTGGCGGTCTCATCGCCGCAGGCCGCCTACATTCGTGACCAGGTCAAGGACGAATTGATCGCCGCCGGTATCACCGAGCAGCAGATCAACTTGCAGGGTCTGCGCATCCAGACCAGCATCGACCAGGGCCGCCAGACCGCCGCCTACCTCGCCGTCACGAACGTGCTCCAGAAGCCCTATGCCGCCGTGCCCGACCTGCGGACCGGGCTGGTCGCCGTCGAACCGAGCAGCGGCCGGGTACTTGCCTGGTACGGCGGTTCGATCTACGGCAAGGGCACGAACGGCCAGACCTTCTGGGAGGACAACGTCTCGGAGGCGCAGGTGCCGCCTGGGTCGACCTTCAAGCCGATCACCCTGGCCGCGGCCCTGACGCACGGCGCAAGCCTGAACTCGACCTACGAGGCCCCGGACGTGCTCAAGATCCCCGGAAACGCCGCCGATGGCAGCGGTACGTATGTCGTTCACAACGACGAGGAACACGGCAACTTCGGCTACCCCAATCTGATCAAGTCAACCGCGGAATCCATCAACACCGTGTTCGTACCGCTGGGTATCACCGCTGGAATCGACAACGTGATCTCCACCGCGCGTGCCCTCGGTGTGTCCAAGGACGTCGCGCTCACCGACGACGCCGGAGTGACCCTCGGCCGGGACGGCATCACGGCCAAGAACATGGTCGCGGTCTACAGCACCTTCGCGAATGGAGGGAAGGCCATCCCCCCGCATCTCGTCGACCGGGTCGTCGACGGTAAGGGAAAGGTTATCTACGAGGGTCCGAGGAGATCGACGAATGCTCTGTCCGCGAGCGTGACCGCGGACGTGACCTACGCTCTGCAATCGGTGATCAAGGACGGTACCGGCAAGGCCGCCCAGCTGGCCGACGGCCGTCCGGCGGCGGGCAAGACAGGTACCACCGACAACTTCCGTACCGCCTGGTTCTGCGGCTACGTGCCACAGCTGGCGGCCTGCGTGAACATGTTCCGGGGCGACGGTGGCGTCAGCAAGGCGACCGCGCTGGTCGGCATCCCCGGGGCTATGAGCGGTGTCTATGGCGGTGGTTATCCGGCCAAGGTCTGGAAGGCCTTCATGGACGGCGCGCTGAGCGGCGTAGCGCCACAGGCTTTTGCCGCACCGAAGTATGTTGGGACGGTCACGAACGCCTCACCGTCGCCGACTCCGGAGCCGACCGTCCCGCAGCTGCCTGGGCCGACATCCACAGCGGCGGTATCGATCTCCCCCACCCAGTCGCGACCGATCCCGGAAAGTTCGCCCACCGCTGGTGCGACTACCCCACCTGGGCTGGTGTCAGCGACAACGACACCAAAGGCCAAGCAGTCATCCAATAACAATAATGGTAGCAATAATAACAATATTACATTTCCGACGCCTTTTGGGTGAGTTCATGGAGCCCGACGGGCGTGCCAGTGCTGCCAGTGCGAGACGCGCCTCGCGTGGGAGGCATGCGGTCCAGGTGCGGCGTGTGGCCCGGGTGAGAATGACCCATGGCTAGCGCACGCCGGGAGACGCATCCTGGGACAGGCCCCGAAGTGTCCCGGCCGACGGCATCCCTTCGACGGGTGTGCCCGTCGAAGGAGGACCCGGTGGTTGCCGGTGCGAGCATGATCATCGGTGGCCCGCCCGGGGCACACGCCCGCATCGGTGTCGATCGGAGCTGGTGGACGCCGCTGCGGGTACTCATGGCCTTCACCGTCGCGATGTGCCTGTTGGCTTACGCCCAGAAGGCGCCCTGCCGGGACACCCGTAACTGGTCGCACGAGTACCAGTACACGCGGATGTGCTATTCGGACGTAGTCGCCCTGTACGGTCAGGAGGGGCTGGCCAACGGCAAGCGGCCCTTCCTCGACTACCCCACTGAGTACCCGCCGCTGATTGGCGCTGCCATGCAGCTCGCGTCATCGGTCGCCGGTTTCGCCTCGCCGTCGCGGCCGGTGTACCGCGATGACGCCGGCAGACAGGTCGTGGCCGGATACACGATCGACCAGCGCACGGCGACTTTTTACGATGTCACAGCCCTGCTGTTCCTGGTGGCGGCCTGCGCCACGGTGTTCTGCACGGCGCTGGCCGCGGGTCGGGCGAGGGTCTTCGACGCCGCCTTGGTCGCGCTCGCTCCCGTTTTGCTGCTCCATCTCATGACCAACTGGGACATCCTGGCGGTGGCGTTCGCCGCCGGGGGGTTGCTGGCCTGGTCACGCCGTGCGCCCACGCTCGCCGGCATCTTGATCGGGCTGGGCGCGGCGACGAAGTTCTACCCGCTGTTGTTCCTGCTGCCGCTGGCTGTGCTCACTCTGCGTGCGGGCATGCTCCGGTCCTTTGTCCGTACCCTGGCGGCCACGGTGGCGACTGCCGCGGCGGTGTGGGGGCCGCTCTGGCTGATCGCCGGGTACTTCAAGGGTGACGAGCGGGTGGGCGACAGTATCTGGGGGACGCTGTGGGCCGGTGGCGACTGGTTCGCCAGGATCGGTGGCCACTGGGGTGACGGGACGAACGCGATGTTGCGCTTCGTCGACCTCAACTCCGGGCGCGGCCCGGACTGGGACTCGCTGGCTTTCGCGACCACCTGGCTGGCCAGCTCCTTTTCGTCCCGCATGTTCGGCGCCGTCCATCTGATCATCATGCTGGTGGCCGGGATCGCGCTGGCCGCCGTCGGTTTCGCGGCGGCCTCGCGTTGGCCGGCCTGGCGACTAGTGGTCGCGCTGGCGGCGTTCACCGGATGGCTGCTGGTCGCGGTCTTGGCCCCGGTGCTACTGACCGATGTCCGAGAGCACGGCATCCCCACCGGCACGCTCAATATCGTTTCGATGGTCGTGCTGGGGTCACTTCTTCTCGGTATAGCCGCGCTGGGATGGTTCGCGCCCCGGCGGCCGCGCCTGCCCCAGCTGCTGTTTCTCACGGTTGCCGTGTTCCTGGTGACGAACAAGGTTTTCTCGCCGCAGTACACGCTGTGGCTGGTGCCGCTCGCGGCGCTGGCCCGGCCTCGCTGGCCGGCCTTCCTGGCCTGGCAGGCCAGCGAGGCTTACGTGCTGCTCACCCGTTTCCTGCACTTCGTCTACAACGACACCAACGGAGCGAGTGGGATCGACCGCGGTTGGTTCGTCAGTGCCGTCGTCATCCGCGACCTCACTCTGTGTGTGTTTGCTTCGCTGGTCATTCGCGAGATCCTGCGCCCCGAACTGGACGTGGTTCGCGTCGCGGCCGAGGCGGACGACCCGGCCGGGGGGGTACTCGACGGCTCCGCGGACCGCCGCGGCCGGCGGGCCGCGCGCGTCGCGGCGGACGCCGAACCCCGGCCTGACGACCTGGCCGTCACCCAGCCCGATCCGGGCGGGTGGGCCGCGGCTGTCGGGACCGTTTGATGGCCCTGACGTCGGGAGACCCGCTATCTGATCACTCTGGTGACGCCGCGCCGGATTCCGGTGCGGCCACGCGGTCCGGGGCCGGGCTCACGCCCGAGCCAGGCCGTGCGTCGGCTCAGGGCGCGGGCACGCCCTGGCCCGCTTTGGCCGGCACGGTCCGGTCGTGGTTGGACCGGCTCCCGGAAGCCGTCCGGGCGACCTTTCCGGTCTGGTTCGCCAGCCGGATCACGGTCATCCTGCTGTCGTTGGCCGCATCCCGGGCGCTGTCCGGTCAGCCGAGCGCTAATCTGCCGACCCTGTCGACGTTGTGGAACCGGTGGGATGTCGGGCTGTTCACCAAGGTCGCGCGTTTCGGATACGAGTCCCCGAAGTACGCTGATCACACCGAGGTGGACTTTCCCGGTTTCCCGCTCGCGATGCGACTCGCTCATCTGGTTTTTGGTGACTGGACGGTCGCGGGGATGGTGGTCTCCTTCGTCGCGGGGGCAGTGGCTGTGGCGGCCATCTGGCAGCTGCAGATCGATGACGCCGCGGCCGGACAGCTGGCCATCTCGACCGGACCGGTGGTGCCCACCGCGACCGGACCGGTGTCCGCCGGAACCGGACCGGTGTCCGCTGGCAACCGGCGCCGGACAGCTCCGGGTGGCCCGGACCGCCGCGCCGCGGACTTCGCTGTCCTCGCGCTGTTGCTGTTCCCCTACGCGGTGTTCCTCTGCGCCGGATACTCCGAGGCGATTTTTCTCGGCTTCGCCACAACGTCCTGGCTCGCCGCGCGCCGCCAGCACTGGTGGGCCGCCGGTCTGCTCGGCGCGGGAGCCGCATCGACCAGGGTCACCGGAATCCCCTTCTGCTTCGCGCTGGCGGTGCAGTATGTCGTCGGCCGGCGGCGTGCGGGCCTGCCGGTGTTCGCGCTGCCGGGACTCGCGCTCGCGCTGCCCCCGTTGCCCGTGCTCGGCTTTGTCACCTACCTCCGGGTCCGGACCGGCCGGTGGGACTCCTACGCCGAGGCGATGCGGGTCGGCTGGCACCGGGAGATCGACTGGCCGTGGGTGGGATGGCGGACGACCTGGCACGCTGCCTTCGACACGTCGCAGTCATCGGCGTTCGCCTGGTTCTGGCGCGGCGAGGTGGCCGCTGTCGTCCTCGGAGTCGTGCTGACCGTGGCGCTTGTGCGGTCCGCTCAGATAGGTGAGGCTGCCTTCGTCGGTGCCGCGACCCTGTTGATGAGCTGCTCGAACTACTTCGCCTCAGGGATCCGGACAATGCTGGTCGCTTTCCCGATGTACCTGCTGCTTGGCCGTGTCGCGATCCGGCGGCCCTGGGTGCGGCCGGCCTACAGCTGGCTGTGTGCGCCGGTCATGGCAGTCTTTGTCATTGCCTTCACCCAGGGTCAGTGGGTCGACTGAGCCCGCCTGGAGCTCCGTTCCCCAGATCTTCACCTCGCGGACAGTTGGGGAGCCTCGCTGTGGCGGTCGTCACCTGCGTCTGCCTCGCCGCGGCCCTGGGCGTGACCGTGGTTGGTGTGATCTGGCCGTCGCCTGATCGGCACCTGCGTGGCCTGCTCGTGGTGCTTGCGCTCACGGTTGTCATCGGATTGGTCAGCGCCGGGCTGCGGGTGGTCGTCGCCGCTAGGTGGTCGCCGCCGGATGCGCTGGGCGTTGACCGACGAGCCGGGGCACCCATCCATCGCGCGGCGATGGATGGGCAGCGAGCGGCGGCCCGCGGGCCGAGCCGCATCGAGTAGTGTTTGCGAGGTTGCCGCTTGTTGGCCCGCGCGTGTTCCACGTACGGGTGACCGGATACGCGGCTTGTCCTCCTGCCACGGAACTGTCCGTGGCCGCCCGAGTCCACAGGAGGTGGGTTCACCCTTGCCACGGCATTATGAACTGATGGTCATCCTTGAGCCGGATCTCGAGGAACGCACGGTCGCGCCGTCTCTGGACCAGTATCTGACCGTCGTCCGCTCCAGCGGCGGCGTCGTCGAGAAGGTTGATGTCTGGGGCCGGCGCCGGCTGGCCTACGAGATCCGCAAGAGCTTTGAGGGCATCTACGCCGTCATCGACCTGTATTCCGAGCCGGCGGTGGTCGCCGAGCTCGACCGCCAGCTCGTTCTCAACGAATCGGTGATCCGTACCAAGGTGATCCGGCTTCCCGAGAAGAAGCCTCGACGTAAGATCGCGGCCTGAGGGGATTTGGTTTCATGGCCGGCGAAACAGTTGTCACGGTAGTCGGAAACCTGACGAACGACCCTGAGCTTCGGTTCACGCCCAACGGCGCCGCGGTCGCCAGCTTCACCGTGGCCTCGACGCCGCGGACCCTCGACCGGACCACCAACGAGTGGAAGGACGGGGACGCGCTGTTCCTGCGCTGTTCCATCTGGCGGCAGGCCGCGGAGCATGTTGCCGAGTCGCTGCAGAAGGGCGCCCGGGTCATCGTGCAGGGCCGGCTCAAGCAGCGGAAGTGGACCGACCGTGAGGGTAACGAGCGCATCTCGGTCGAGCTGGACGTCGAGGAGATCGGTCCCTCGCTGAGGTACGCCACCGCGAAGGTCGTCAAGGCCAGTCGCGGTGGCGGCGGTGGGTATGGCGGGCCGGCCGCTGGCCCTGCTGGCGGCTATGGCGGGCCACCGCAAGCGTCCGGCGGGCCTGCCGGGCCTGCCGGAGCTGGTGGCTACGGCGCCCCCGTTCCCGCTGGTGGCGGCTCGGGCTACGGCGGTGGCGCCGTTGACGACCCGTGGTCCGCGCCCGCCGGAGCCTACTCCGAGGAACCCCCGTTCTAGGGGCCGGTCAAACCCACAGACATATAGGAGCGCACGATGGCCAAGGCGGCCGTGCGCAAACCGAAGAAGAAGGTTTGCGCGTTCTGCAAGGACAAGAGTGACTACATCGACTACAAGGACACCTCGCTGCTGCGGAAGTTCATCTCTGACCGCGGTAAGATCCGTGCCCGGCGAGTCACCGGCAACTGCAGTCAGCATCAGCGTGACGTGGCGATCGCGGTGAAGAACAGCCGCGAGATGGCGTTGCTGCCTTACACCTCGACGGCTCGCTGAGGAGCATGGCGATGAAGCTGATCCTCACTCAGGAGGTACCCGGCCTCGGTAGCCCCGGTGACACGGTCGACGTCGCTGGCGGCTACGGGCGTAACTACCTCATCCCCCGTCGGTACGCGATCGTGGCGACGCGGGGTGCCGAGAAGCAGATCGCTCAGATCCGCCGGGCCCGCTCGGCCCGGCAGGTCCGGGACCTCGGGCATGCCAAGGAGATTGCCGGCCAGCTTTCCAGCCTGTCCGTCCAACTGGTGAGCCGGGCGGGTAAGGAAGGCCGGTTGTTCGGCTCGGTGACGGCAGCGGACGTGGTGGCGGCGGTCGCCGCGGCAGGCGGTCCGGACCTGGACCGCAGGCGGGTGGAGCTACCGAAGCCGATCAAGTCACTAGGTGCCCACACGGTTTCGGTGCACCTGCATTCGGACGTCGTCGCGACCGTCCGTCTGGACGTCATCTCTGCCTGAGAAGATCTGTCTGAGAAGATCAAGGCAGGTTTGAAGCAGGCGGCTTGGGTGACCACGGTGTTGGCTGCTGGCCGCTGGATCGGTCGGTTTATGTTACATCGTGGTCACCCTTCGTGCTGTTGTTCTCTGTCGGCGCCAGATCCATTGTTGATCTTCGGGGGCACGAGGCACACGATGATCGAATTCTGGATTTCTTCTGTCCACAGGCGGTGGATGGCGCCCATGCCCACCAGGCCGTGACTTCGGCTTGGACGATCTGTCCTTCAGTTGGTTATCCACAGCTTCAGGGGACTTGTCCTGATGCTGTCCCCAAGACTTTCGGTCTTATCCACAGGTCTTATCCACAGTTCCTGTGGATAACTATTTGGGCTCCTGGAGCGCACCCCCGTACAGTCGGCGCCGCTGGCTGGACTGTTCCCTGGGGTTGGCCGGTCGGCCGGGTGTGGCTGCTGGGCGGAGGGCGGAGGATTGACAGAACCATCTCGACCGTCGAACATATGTTCGACGGTCGAGATGCTCGAAGCGGTGGTTGCGACACAAGCGGCGGTCACGACAAGGCGCATGGCAGGGGGTGGTCATGACACTGACCGATATTGACCGCGCTCGGAGTGGTGCGGGCGGGTCGGTCGACTTCGATCGCATCCCACCTCATGATCTTGCTGCTGAGCAGAGCGCGCTGGGCGGCATGCTGTTGTCGAAGGACGCGATCGCGGACGTCGTGGAGGTACTCGCCGCGGGTGACTTCTATCGGCCCGCGCACGGCACGGTCTACGGCGTCATCGGCGACCTGTACGGCCGTGGTGAGCCGGCTGACGTCATCAGCGTCGCGGCCGAACTCGGCCGGCGGGAGCTGCTTGAGCGGGTGGGTGGGCCGGCATACCTGCACACCCTCATCTCAAGTGTGCCGACGGCGGCAAATGCCGGCTATTACGCCCGCATCGTCGCGGAGAAGGCTGTTCTGCGTCGCCTGATGGAGGCCGGCACCCGTATCGTCCAGCTCGCCTTCGGCCCCGCGCAGGACGTCGACGAAATCGTCGACCGTGCTCAGGCCGCCGTCTACGAGGTCACTGAACGTCGTTCGAGTGAGGACTACGCCCCCCTCGGTGAGCTGCTCAATCCCGCTTTGGAGGAGATCGAAGCCATCCAGGGGCACAACGGGTCACTGACCGGGGTTCCCACCGGCTTCAATGACTTGGACGAGCTGACCAATGGGCTGCACGGTGGCCAGTTGTGGATCATCGCGGCCAGGCCCGCCGTCGGGAAGTCGACCCTCGGTCTAGATCTTGCCCGAGCCGCGTCGATCCGTAACAGCATGACATCTGTGATCTTTTCGCTCGAGATGAGCCGGATGGAGATCACCATGAGATTGCTGTCGGCGGAGGCACGGGTATCGCTTCAGAGCATCCGTACCGGCCGCCTCACCGACGAGGACTGGGCCCGCCTCGCCCGCCGGATGGGCGAGGTCGCCGACGCTCCCCTGTTCATCGACGACAGCCCGCACCTGACCATGATGGAGATCCGGGCGAAGGCCCGGCGGCTCAAACAGCGCAACGACCTACGGATGATCGTCCTTGACTACCTGCAGCTGATGTCGTCGCCGAAGCGAACCGAAAACCGTCAGCAGGAGGTCAGCGAGATATCGCGTTCGCTGAAACTTCTTGCCAAGGAACTCGATGTCCCGGTGGTGGCGATCTCCCAGCTGAACCGCGCCTCGGAACAGCGTGCGGACAAGCGTCCGCAGATCTCCGACCTTCGCGAGTCGGGGTCGCTGGAGCAGGACGCGGACGCCGTGATCCTTCTTTATCGGGAGGATACGGTGGAGAAGGAGTCAGCCCGTGCGGGCGAGGCCGATCTGATCGTCGCCAAGCATCGTAACGGCCCGACCGGCACCGTCACCGTCGCTTTTCAGGGCCACTACTCCCGTTTTGTCGACATGGCCAGTTGAGCGGGAGCAAAGATCTGGACCGATGCCCGCGCGCGGCCACGTGCCGTAGGTAGCGGGATGGTGTGAAAATCAAGCACCCGAACAGTGTTCGCCGAGTCGTGCATCTCGTATCGGCGGTCGCGCCAGCGGCCGGGTCGTGGAGGTTCAGCCCGCGGGCTCGGCCTGGGCGCCGTCACGGAGGCCGGCGGACCATTTCTCCTCGATGCGGCCGTACTTCCACACCAGCAGCGCGATGACCCAGGTGGCGACGAACAGGCCGACGATGAAGTAGCCGACGATGTTCAGGTCCAGATGTGAGATCCAGTCCCAGAAGCCGCCGGTGAGCTTGGCCTTTTCGGCGAGGATGCCGAGCAGTTCGATGCTGCCGATGATGAAGGCGACCGCGACGGACAGACCGGTGATGGCGATGTTGTAGTAGACCTTGCGGACCGGTTTGGAAAACGCCCAGCCATAGGCGAAGTTCATGAACGAGCCGTCGATGGTGTCGAGCAGGCTCATGCCGGCGGCGAACAGGATGGGCAGTACCAGGATCGCGTACCAGGGCAGCCCGGCGCCGGCGGCACCGGCGGCGAGGAAGAGCAGGGCGACCTCGGTGGCGGTGTCGAAACCGAGGCCGAACAGGACGCCGAGCGGGTACATCTGCCACGACTGGGTGATCGCGTTGGTGAAGCGGCCAAGGAAACGGTTCATCAGCCCGCGGGAGTTGAGCTGTTCCTCCAGCCTGGCTTCGTCGTACTCGCCGCGGCGCATGTCGCGGAACACCCTCACGATGCCGACGAGGATGACCAGGTTGATGCTGGCTATGACGTAGAGGAAGCCACCGGAGACGGTGGTGCCGATCCAGCCGGTGACGTCGTGCAGGGCTGAACCGTCGTCGGAGACCTCACTGGCAAGCGAGCGCACACCGATGCTGAACAGAAAGGCCAGGGCGAACACGATCGTGGAGTGGCCGAGCGAGAAGAAGAAGCCGACCGACATGGGCCGCTGACCGTCGGCCATCAGCTTACGGGTGGTGTTGTCGATCGCGGCGATGTGGTCGGCGTCGAAGGCATGCCGCAGGCCAAGGGTGTAAGCGGTCAGACCCAGTCCGACGCCGAACACCTGGCTGTGAGTGCCGAAGCGGTAGTGGTGCGGGGCGATGACCGCGACAAGGGTGAACCAGCCGATGACATGCAGCCCGACGATGACCGCGGTCATGCCCGCGATCGTCGCCCACTCCCGCGGGCCGAGCGCCTGGCGAATCCGCTCGTACAGCGGTACGGCTTTCGACACGGTGCCGGCATCCACAGTCATGATCTTTCCCCTCGCGTTCGCGGCCTCGCCGCGGCCCCGCCGTTTTCCGTTCCGGCTCTGCCGGCCAGGCAGCGGGGGCAGGCGGGCGGACGGGTCGGTCGACGGTAACCAGCACAGATAGTCTTTTGCAAGACTTTTGCAGTCGCTTGATTATTGCGGTCTTGTCTGCCGCGTGCCGCGGTGGGTGCGAAGGTGGGCGCTCTGCTGGCTGAGCGCGGTCCCGCTTGACGATGAAGGCGGTTGTCGGGGCCGGGTGCGGACGTGCCGAACAGGTGGCGGCTCCCCCGCCGTCGCCGGGATGCCCAACGGATGTTCCCAGGCGTAACGCGCATGCCAGACTTGCGTTCATGACCGCTCCCGAAAACGCCTCGGATGCTGCGCCGGTGCTGGAGGTCGCGCGCTTCGATGTCACGCCCGGTGAGGAGGCGAAGTTCATCGATGCCTACCGCTCGGTCGTCGCTGAGCTCGCTACCTGCCCTGGCTGCCGGTCGGCGCGGATGACCCGCGGAGTTGAGTCACCGTCGCGGTTCGTTCTGCTGGTCGAGTGGGAGAACCTCGATGCGCATGTGGTGACCTTCCGGGAGTCCGCTCGCTTCGTCCGCTGGCGTGCGGCCTTGGGCTCCTTCTTCGCGCAGCCGCCTACCGTGGAACATGTGACCGACCTGCCGTGAGCACCTTCGTCAACTACTTCCTCTTCGCCCCGGTGTTCGCGACGTTCTTCGGCATCCTGGGGCGGACGATCCCCGCGATGTTGTTCCGGGCTGCCGTGCCCCGTCGCCGGATCGGCGTGTACAGCCTGTTCCGCACTGGATACGTCATTGTGGGCGTTGTGAGCTTGTTTCTGTTCGCGGTCGGGACGCAGCTGAGCCAGCGGCTCGTGGAACCCGACGGTCAGGTGCGCTTCGTGGCTACCGCACGCGAGCACGATGTCGCCCCGCTGCTGGGTACGGTCGCGTCCTTCGCCATCGTGTGGTTAGCCCGGCGGGAGTGGTTGCGCCGGCACAACAACCGATACTGATACCCTGCGGCGGGCGGGCCTGATCCGTGAACGGTGGCGTCGGCGGCCAGTCAGCCCGGCGTTATGCCTGGCCGGGATGGGTAGGCCGCCGTGAGCGTGCTCGGCTCCGCTCCTGCGGGCCCGTGCGCGACCCGCTCGATCAGCTGCGAGGACTACCCGATGCCTGCTCTGCGTTCCCGAACCACCACTCACGGCCGTAACATGGCCGGCGCTCGTGCCCTGTGGCGTGCCACCGGTATGACGGACAGTGATTTTGGTAAGCCGATCGTGGCGATCGCGAACAGCTTTACCGAGTTCGTCCCCGGCCATGTGCACCTGCGTGACCTCGGCCGCATCGTGTCGGACGCGGTCGCGGAGGCCGGCGGCGTGGGACGGGAGTTCCACACGATCGCGGTGGACGACGGCATTGCCATGGGCCACGCTGGGATGCTCTACTCCCTGCCGTCCCGAGAGATCATCGCGGACAGTGTCGAATACATGGTCAACGCGCACTGCGCGGACGCGCTCGTCTGTATCTCGAACTGCGATAAGATCACACCGGGGATGCTGCTGGCAGCGTTGCGGCTGAACATCCCAACCGTGTTCGTGTCCGGTGGTGCGATGGAGTCCGGTCGGGCGGTTGTCACCGACGGTGTTGTCCGGTCCGGTCTGGACCTCATCTCCGCCATTGCCGCGTCAGTGGACACCACGGTCGACGACGCCGAGCTGGACGCTGTGGAACGCTCGGCGTGCCCGACCTGCGGGTCGTGTTCGGGCATGTTCACCGCCAACTCGATGAACTGCCTGACCGAGGCGCTTGGGCTCGCCCTGCCCGGCAACGGCTCCACCCTCGCCACCTCCGCTGCCCGCCGCCACCTGTTCGTCCAGGCCGGGCGGACCGTTGTGGACCTGGCGAAGCGGTGGTACGACAAGGACGACGACAGTGTCCTGCCACGTTCGATCGCGACCCGCTCCGCGTTCGCCAACGCCTTCGCCGTGGACGTGGCCATGGGCGGTTCGACCAACACAGTCCTGCACCTGCTGGCCGCCGCGGTCGAGGCCGGAGTGGACATCACCCTGGACGACATCGACGAGATCTCCCGGACGGTGCCGTGCCTGTGCAAGGTGGCGCCGAGCTCCGAGTACCACATGGAGGACGTCCACCGAGCCGGTGGCATACCGGCCATCCTCGGTGAGCTCGACCGGGCCGGACTGCTGCGCCAGGATGTTCACACGGTCCACGCGGCAAGCCTGGCGGAGTTTCTCACCCACTGGGACGTCCGCCGGCCGGACCCGTCCGGACAGGCGGTGGAACTCTTCCACGCGGCACCGGGCGGAGTGCGCACGATCGAGCCGTTCTCCTCGGTCAACCGCTGGGAGTCGCTGGACACCGATGCCGGCTCGGGCTGCATCCGCGACGTCGCACACGCCTACTCCGCGGATGGCGGCCTCGCGGTGCTGCGCGGGACGCTCGCACCGGACGGCGCCGTGCTCAAGACCGCCGGGGTGGAGGCCGGGCGGCTGACCTTCCGCGGCCCCGCGCTGGTCCTGGAAAGCCAGGAGGACGCGGTGGACGCAATCCTGTCCGGGCGGGTCCACCCAGGTGATGTGCTGGTCATCCGTTATGAGGGCCCGCGGGGCGGTCCGGGCATGCAGGAGATGCTGTACCCGACCACGTTCCTGAAAGCGCGTGGCCTCGGGCCGGCCTGCGCGCTGGTTACCGATGGGCGGTTCTCCGGCGGGTCCGCGGGTCTGTCCATCGGGCATGTGTCGCCTGAGGCCGCCCACGGCGGCACGATCGCGTTGGTTCGTGACGGCGACATCATCGAGATCGATATTCCGTCCCGCCGGCTGGACCTGCTGGTGGACGCGGTCGAGTTGGCTGCGCGGCGGGCGGCCCTGATGGCGTCCGGCGGTTTCCGGCCGGTGGACCGGGTGCGTCCGGTGCCGGCCGCGCTGCGGGCCTATGCTGCGATGGCGACTTCGGCATCGACTGGTGCGGCTCGTGACGTCTGCCTGGTCGACCGCGGCTGACAGGCTCCGCTGATCCTGTTCGCACTGACCCCGTCCGGTGACGGGGTCAGGCCGGGACGCAGAGAGAAAGCGCGAAATCGTCGGCTGGGTCGGTCCACCAGCGGACCATGGCCAGACCCACGGCCGCGAACTCGGCGGTGAGCCCATCTCTGGTGAACTTGGCGCTGATTTCGGTACGCATCTGCTCGTTCTCGGCGAAGGACACCGACAGGTCGAGCGCGCCGATCTGGATCTGCTGGTCCCGCACGGACCGCAGCCGCATCTCGATCCAGGAATTGGCAGCGTCCCAACAGACCACGTGGGCGAACCCCCGCGGGTCGAAGTCCGCGTCGAGTTCGTGGTTGATGACCGACAGGACATTGCGGTTGAACGCGGCCGTGACGCCGGCACTGTCGTCATAGGCGGCGACCAGCCGGTCGGGATTCTTGGCCAGATCGGTCCCGAGCAGCAGCGTGTCGCCCTCGTTGAGCTGGGCACGCAGGCTGGTCAGGAAGTCGTGCCGCTGGGCCGGAGCGAGGTTACCGATCGTCCCGCCGAGAAAGACGACCAGCCGACGGTTGGCACCAGGTAGCCGGTCGATGCCGGGCAGCAGATCAAGGTGACGCTCGAAATCACCCACAACCGCGTGGATGGTCACCCCTGGGTACTCGTCGCGGACGGCGATGGCGGCTCGGGAGAGCACCGTTTCATCCACATCAAAGGGGACGAACCTGCGCAGGTGGCCGCTGTGGCGCAGCGCGTCGAGCAGCAGGCGGGTCTTTGCCGAGGTTCCGGAGCCGAGCTCGATGAGGGTGTCTGCCCGCGACATGGCGGCGATCTCCTGGACGCAACCGGTCAGGATGGCCCGTTCGGCGCGGGTCGGATAGTACTCGGGCAGACGGGTGATGGCATCGAAGAGCATGCTTCCGGTGGCGTCGTAGAACCACTTGGGCGGCAGCTCCTTCGGGTCCGCCGTCAGTCCAGCCCTGACGTCGGCCGCGAGCGCCGCGGCGCGGTCGGATGCGGCGAGATGCCGGTCGACGACGATTCTCGGGTCGGTACCGGTCGCGGCGATACCGACCCGAGAATCGATACCGGTACCGAGAACAGAACCGACATTGGAACCGGCATCGGAACCGATATCGGTGACATCGGTACTGGATGCTGTCATGGATGCAACCTCCGGGAGCGCTTTTACAACCGAGAGTAATCGAATTCTAGATCAAATTACTAATGGTTACATCCCGTGTGTCGGTGGTCAACAATTGATGGTCGTCAAGATCGACCCATTCGTTCGAGTCGTCGCTGGGCTCACTGGCCACGTCCATCCCTATGTCGTCCCCGTCCGTGGATACCCGGTAGGACAGCGTTTCACCCCAGGTAGTAGCGACGAGCTGGCTACCATCGGTGGCCAGCAGATTGAGCCGGGCGGCACCGTCGGCGCGGCCCGCGGCGACGACCACCTCCGCTACGGCGGCGGCGAGGCTCACGCCAGCGGCCAACCGCTGCCAGACCGCGGCGGCCAGCAGCGCGGAGTCGCAGCGCGAGTCAGGAGCCGGGGCGCCCCTGGTCCAGTCGAGCATGCTCATCAGCACGTCGACGTCCACCCGTCCGTTATGGCTGAGCAGATAGCGGCCATACGCATAGGGTGCGGTCGCCGTCTCCTCGATCGGCATCCCCACGGTGGCGTTGCGAACCGCGCCCAGCACGCAGCTTGCGTTGACCACGCCAGCGAACGAGGCGAACGAGGCGTCAGTCCAGATGGGGACCGCCCGCCGGTAGCGCGCCGGCTCGGTCCGCAGCGTGGGGACGTACCAGCCGACGCCGAAGCCGTCGGCGTTGATCTTCCCATGCAGCATCCGTCGTGGCATCCACGCCTGGCGCAGCAGACTGTGCGGCGGATCGCGAAGGAGCGAGGTCAGTGTCCGTGGTGTCCCGAGCCAGGCCATATGACGACACACCCGCATCAGCCTTCCATCTCGGCGTCGCGGGCGAGGCGGAAGCCGGTGAAGATCTGGCGACGGATCGGGTGGTCCCAGTTGCGGAAGGTTGACCGGATGGCGCTGTGGTGGGTGGCCCAGGACCCGCCGCGCAGCACCTTGTAGGCGTTCGGGGACGTCCGGGGGAAGAACACCTCGCTGTACTCGCGGTACGGGAATGCGGTGAATCCCGGATAACCCGTGAAATCGCTGGCTGTCCACTCCCACACGTCACCGATCATCTGTTCGACGCCGTACGCGCTGGCTCCGGCCGGGTACGCCCCAAGTAGCGCCGGACGGGACGCGGCATGGTCCAGGTTGGCCTGTTCCGGCGTCGGGCCGCTGTCCCCCCAGGGAAAACGCCGCGAACGCCCGGTGACGGGATCGTGCGCGCAGGCCTTTTCCCACTCCGCTTCCGTGGGCAGCCGCCGACCGGCCCAGCGCGCGTGCGCCTGCGCTTCGTACCAGCACACATGCTGTACGGGTTCATCCATCGGGACGGGTTCCTCGCGGCCGAAACGGCGCCGCACCCAGCTCTTTCCCTCCTGGCGCCAGAACTCCGGCGCCCGCAGGCCCGCTTCGCATCGCCAGGCCCAGCCCGACGCCGACCACAGGCGTTCATCGTCATAGCCACCGGCGTCGATGAACGCCACCTGCGCCGCGTTCGACACCGGCAACGTGTCGATGAAGAACGCGGGGACATACACCCGGTGCGCGGGCCGTTCGTTGTCGTAGGCCCAGGCATGTCCGGGCGTGTCGCCGTTGGTGCCCATCGTGAACTCGCCGGCCGGCACCAGCATCTCTGGCGCTGGTGCCGGCCGCCCGGCCGGTGGAACCCGGGCCGGGCCGGCGTCACCGATGACCGGAGGACCCACCCGGAGCTGATGGGTGGCCAACATCGTCTCGTCATGCTGGTGCTCGTGCTGGAGCACGAGTCCGTAGACGAAGCCGCCCGCCAGCAGCGCGGGACGCGCGAGCGGCCCGCGCAGGGCGTCCGGGGCGAGGCGTTCCAAGCCGTCAAGGACATTGCCGCGGACCTCGGCCAGATAGGAACGAGCCTGTGCCGGGTCGAGCAGCGGCAGGGCAGGCCGGTCCGCCCGAGCATGACGGAACGCGTCGTACAGGTGGTCGATGCCCGGCCGCAGCGGTTGCCGCCCCGCTGCTGTCCGCAGCAGCCACAACTCTTCGTAGTTGCCGACATGGGCGAGGTCCCAGACCAGGGGCGACATCAGTGGTGAGTGCTGGCGCCACAGGTCGGCATCGTCAAGATCGGTGTAGGCCAGGCTCCGCGTCCTGCTGTCCGCGAGCGCCTGGGCGATATCCGCCGGTCGTGGGCCTTCTTCTGCTGTCACAGTGCGATCACATCCGTGGTAGTGGGTTCCGCGACCTGTGTCGTTGCCTGTGGGCATCCATCGTTCCCAGGGGCCCTGTTGTTATTTTCGATCATGTTCCGATCGATCTCGGCGCGCAGCAGACCAGCCGGCCCGACCTCGGCCAGCCGGTCGATGAGATCGTCGGCGGGGCAGCGTCCCGGCTCCACGTAGGCGTCGAAATACGCGTCGACGGCCGTGAGGAGGGACGTTGCGGCGCCCATGCGGCCAAGAGCGTCGCGGGCCGCGCCCGCGCATGCCCTGGCGGCCTTGTGCAGCGCTGCGTCACGCAGCCCCCGCAACGCAGCCGTGGCCCACTCGTGGGCGACGGGCAGGCATACGTCGGCCGCGATGTCAGCGGCACGTGCATCGTCGAGCAGGGCGGTGGTGACGGCGACCACCACCGGCCAGTTCCCCGCCGGGGTGGCGTCGAGGTAACGCAGCTCCAACCAGCCACGTGGGCGCACCGGTGGGAACACAGTGGTCGCATGGTAAATCAGATCTCTTACTGTCGGTATCCGTGGCAGCTGGCTATCGCCAGCCACCCACTCGCCAAACGTCGTCGCGGCAGGGGGCTGTTGGAATCCGCCGTCGGGATCCCGCAGCAGCATGACCCTCGCCGCCAGGAGGTAGTCCGCCCAGGCTGCCGCCGGATCGGGTTGGTGAGCGGTCGCCACCGGCCGGGTCCGGCTCCGGTCGATCTTCGACCACAGTGCCTGCCGGGTGGAGCGGTAGCCGGTGGCTATCCCCGCCAGCATCGGGGAGGCTGCGAACATGGCCACCAGAGCCGGGCCCAGGGTGTGTGCCAGCTCGAATCGCCCGGGCCACTGGGCCGTGCTGCCCGCGTCCAGGTTGACCTGGACGGATGCGGTAGAGCACATCATCATCATGCCCGCTGACCCGCCGCCGGCTTGGAAGTACCGTTCCATTGCCTGGTAACGGGACGTCGTGAGATGCCGATGCGGTGGCCGGAGGGGGTCGGTGCCCATCCCGACGAGCGCGAGGCCGGCGCCGGTGAGCATCGACCGGATCCGGGCGAGGTCGGCGGCCGTTCGCGCCAGGGCGTCGGAAAGCGGCAGCGGCGGAGCTGACAGCTCAAGCTGGCCACCGGGTTCGAAGGTGATCCGGGTACCGCCCGGCAGGGTCGTATGTCCTGGGACGCCGGTTGCCCCGTTGGATGGACTGTCCCGATGATCAGGTGAGCTGCCGGCCGCGGCGTCCGTGAGCGCCGCCATCGTTCGGGCGGGGGGCACTGGGCGTGACACGGACTCGGTGTCGACGACGAACCACTCGGTCTCGATGCCGACGCTTCCCGGTGGCTGATCGGTCAGGCAGGTCAGGCGTGCGTAGCGATGGACATCGGCCGCTGACCGGATCGCGTCGTCGGTGCCATACTGATCTTCTTGTGGCTTCCCTGACTGTGTCCGTGTCATGAACCCTCCAGGTCCGGACCGGCCAGCTGTCGCTGGCCGCGGGTCGGTGCGGGTCGCTGCTGTGCCGTTACGTCGTAGCCCGATACAGCCGCGCGGGAGCTCGACCTTCAGGGTTCCCCGGGCCTTGGCCACACGCAAGGATGTGGAATGGTGGTCACCGTGTAACTGATTTGTTGTGGCGGCCGGTGATGGCCTTGCGGCACGCTCCGTGATGGTTGACGCGCGCGTCCAGCCCGCGGCGCTGTGACTGGTCGGCGCTTGGCCGGTTTGTCTACAGCGGAGGTGAGGGGTCTTGCGCCACGCGGGCCGGTTTGGCCGTCATCTGGTCGGCCGGAAGACGATGATGACCGGGGCGTCACATGGACAATGGCCAGGTCGCTCGGCCATGGCGGAGTATCTGCGCTGCCGGCAGCTCTACGCGGTCGAACGTAAAGACCGGGTAGGCAGGGCGGCGGCGATCGCCGGTGTGGTTGCCGCCCTCGCCACGATTGTGGTCAGCGTGTTCGGCGCACTGCTGAGTCTGGCCGTATCTTTGATAGTGCAACTAGTTATCTGTTTTGTTATGCTTGTGCTGGTTGTCGCGGCAGTCCGGTTCTATCGCTCCCCGCCGGAAATCGAGTCGTGGCGGGAGGACGCCGAAGCCGAACGGCGTACCGCACGCGCGCTTGAGCGGCTCACCCGCGCCGGGTACACCGTCCTTCATGATCGATCTCTTGCTGGTTCCGCCAGCAATATCGATCATCTGGTCATCGGACCATCCGGACCGTGGCTGGTCGAGACGGACGCGCACCGTGGGCCGTTCCGGCAGAACCGGGCCGGGCTGTGGGCGGGTCGGGTGCCATTGCAGCCCATGATCGAAATGGTTGCCTGGATGGGTACAGAAATTACCGATCAGCTGGCCGCTGAACTGCCGGAGGGCTGGCAGGTCACGGTCCAACCGGTCGTCGCGTTCTCGCGTGCCGCGCCGCCCCATGGACTCGCTGTGTTCGACGATGTCGTATTGCTGCCGGTAGCGGGGGTCGCTGATTACATCCTCACAGCCGGTGTTCTTCTCAAGCCGTTGGACGTCGCCATGCTGGTGGACGCCGCCGAGCGGGTGTTTCCGTCCTATCCGGTGAACGGCCCGGCGCAGACCTGGCCGGCCAGGTCCAGGTTGCGGGGCCTGCTGCGGCGTTGACGCCCTGCGCTGGCCAGCGCCGCCCTGCGCCGGCCCCGCGGCGATGTTGGTTACCTGAAGGCCATACGCCGCATGGTTGCCCGAAGGCCGGTGATCCCCTGATATCGTCAGCGGCCGGGCAGGGGTTTTTGGATGTTGACCGGGCCGGTGCGGTGTGAGCTTTCACCGGCTGACACAAGCCGGATAGCCCGCAGTTCCGTCCCGGGCCTGCTGGGGCCTGCTGGGG
>NZ_CAKJTP010000018.1:26937-28509 GCF_917627335.1 Protofrankia sp. CiT1
GGTCGGGCTGCCAGACGATGATGGGGCTTGCTGGCGGCGACGGGATACCTTCACCGCGGTGTTGTGCCCACGGCTGTATACCGTCGCCGGACCACATCCCAGCTGGACGTTTGCGAGGTCAATGAGTTCGTGGCCGGTGGGTGCGAGCGCTGAACTACACCTGGAATGGTTGTGGTATCGATACCGCTGGAATGCCGCTCGGTGTGGCCGAAATAGTATTCACGCCAATGGTGAAAAATTAGGAATAGACGATTGGCCGGGCGTGCAGTAAGCTTTTGAGCAGGCCAGTCACTCCCTATTTCTGAGGCGCGGGCGAAGGGTGCGGAAATGGGTAAGAGAATACTTGTTCTGGATGCTGATGGAGAGCTTCTGGGAAAGTTCGCCGACACTTACACGGCACACCTGTGGAGCCATTACAGGATTCTCGCTCCCGGCTTCGATGGACATGTCGAAGTATTCGATCCGCACACCAGGACATCGCTCGTCGTCGGGACTGATGAATGCCGGAGCATCATCTGGGGAAGGATCCAGAACACGTCGGTGTCATGTGACGAGCGGGCTGGGTCCGACGATCCCGGCCTGCCGGTGCTGCCGCCCCGACAGCTGTCACGCAGATCCGTGGCGCACGGCTGGCTCACCGCGGGAGCCTAATCGATTTCCAGGCATATACGAACACCCTAAGCTGCATTTCCCAGCTCCCCGGCCGCCGGCTGACGGTGTCCCGGCCGCCGGGTGAACCGACACCGATGCTGCCCGTTCCCCATGAGTATCATTGGGAATGCGCGGGCACCGCGGGACAGCGCGTATGAATCACGGTCGCGCCGTCCTCGGTCCGCGCGAGGGTTTCCGGTGTCGGGGCTGATGCGGGAGCGGCGGCGTGGGTAGCGGTGGTACACGGCCACCGCCATCCCTTACCCGCGCCGCCGCTCCCGTCCTTCGGACTGTCTGCCAGTTCACCGTTCTCCGGCAGCCCGCGCGCCTCGGGACCTGCCGCCTTCGCCGATCTGCCGGCGTATAACCAGGGAACCCGCCAGCAAGAAGAAGAGCAGCAGCACGAACGTGTTACGGCGACCACCCGCGGTCCGCGCTGGTCGCCGCCGGTTTTCTTGGAGCTGTCTTCGGCCTGGGCGTATGGCTGGCAGCGGCTACGCTGAGCCACCATGTGGCACGGTAGCTGCCGGTCTCTGCTGCTTCCTGCTCGGTGTCACCGCAGCCGTCACCGCCGCGCTCGCGACCCGGTCACCAAGCCATCGGTGATCTTCTAGCCTGTTCCCCGTCGGAGCTCGAGCGTGTCCAGCATCGGGACTGGCTACGAAACCCAGACTCAGAAGCCCGGATGGTACGTTGACTGTCATCGTGACCTTGACAGAACAAGGTCCGTATGGATGTTACGGTAGTAGTCATCGGAGGGTGGGAGCATAACCCGTGAAACCAGATGCCCGGTTCTGAACTTACCCGACGACTGTTCGTTCCGGAGGAACGGTGGGGCTGGGAGTATGTCGATCCCGGCATGAATCTGCACCCCGATCATGATCGGCCGCCAGTATGGCATGAGCCGCCCCCGCCGGACAT
>NZ_CAKJTP010000018.1:29189-51842 GCF_917627335.1 Protofrankia sp. CiT1
GCTGGTTGGCGGGCCGCGGTGGAGAGCCACGAGGCGGCCGAGCAGGCACGACGGGCGGAAGCGCCCTTGTTCCATCCGCTCGCGCCTCGGTCGACCGCGAGCCGGATAGATGTCTGCGGCGGCACTCGTGAGGGGTGGACAAGTCTGCTGGCGACCGTCGGCTCTTCGGTTCTATCGTCTGGCGGTGGTATTCTCCTGCTCGACTTCAGCGAGCGGGGTATCGGCGGCGGTCTTGCCCAGCTCGCCACTGCGGCTGGTTTCCCGGTTACCGGTGATGATCTTCCTGCTGATACAGGCCGGCTCGGGCTTCTGCGGGACATCGGCCCTGAGGACGTTGCCGAACTCCTCGCGAATGCCGTTGACACGCTCCGCCCGGGGAGCGATAACCCGGCAATTCGGCTTCTCGACGCCGAGATACTCACGACCATCACCACCAGGCTGGACCCGCCGCTTACCTTCACCCGACTTGCCGCGGGCCTGCGGGTGCTGCAGGGCCGTGACCAGCTGGACGGCCCTGATGCCCTTTCACCCGGGGAAAGGGACGCCATCGCCAGCCGACTGGATGCCCTGGGCGGCAGCGAACGAATTCAACAGGCAATCTATTACCTGAGGGCTTGTCTGGAACGGCTCGCAGAGGGGGACGAGACCGCGGCGGTGGGCACAGCGCCATCGTGGTGGCCGCTATCCGGGCTCCGCGTCATGGAGACGTCGAGCCGTGACACTTCCGCCGCTCGTAAGGAGCTCATCGATCAGGTGCTGTTCCAGATCGTGCTGCACCGGCTCCGGCGCCGCCGGGACGATGTTTCCCGGGACATGCTGGTGGTTGCCGGAGGGGACCGGATGGGTCTACCCGCGCTGGAAAGCATGGCCAGACATGCCGCCAATGCCGGCATTCGTCTTGTCAACCTGTTCGAACATCTGGCGGAAGACGCGGAGCGCCTGATCGGTACTGGTGACAGCGCCACGCTTATCATGCAGCTCGGAAACGCAAGGGAGGCCGAGGCCGCTGCCGAGTTCGTCGGTCGCGGGCACAAGTTCGTCTTCTCCCAGATTACCCGGCAGGTTGGCAGCAGCCTCACCACAGGGACGTCAAGCAGCGCGGGTGGGAGCGTTTCAGTTTCTGAAACCGAAGGCAGAAGCGGTTCGCGAGGCAAGGGCGGGAGATCGGGTGGTTGGAACCGCTCGGTTTCGGTCTCCCAGTCAGCGTTCTGGGAGGATACCGAGAGCCTGTCGGTCACCGACTCCCAGCAAGACGGTTCGATCATGCAACGGGTCTACGATTCAGTGTTGAGCCGACACAGATCCAACAGCTCCCACCGACCGCTTTTATGCTGGTCGACTCGTCGCTGGGCGAGCGCCGTGCCGCACTCGGCGACTGCAACCCTGGAATTGTTCTCCTACCCAGGGTCGCGTCCAGCGCTCGCCCAGCGGTACCGTCAGCTTCCCGGCGACCAGCAGTCCTGCCCATGATCACTGGGCAGTCCGTTCCACCGGGCCTGACGGCAGGTGATGCTGGCGATCAGCCCGAGGCGATCAATCTGGGGCTGCCGTGGGAGCCGGATAACGGGTAGCGGTGCTTTTCCGACCGAACCCTGCTACAGTGACTCAAATCATACGGTCAGGCTGTCGTATTTATGAACGCGGGGGAGTCATGGACGTCGCTGAAGGTGGTTCCGGCGCCGGCGCCGCTGCTGGAGTCGTGATACTGCTCGCTGTCGTCTTCGGCATCGCCTTTTACTTTATTCCGACAATTATCGCCGTGGTGCGCAAGCGGCAGGTCGCTTCGGTCTTCGTGATCAATCTTTTCCTCGGCTGGACGCTGGTGGGCTGGGTCGTCGCCATTGCCCTCGCCGTGAGCAGCGGTGGCACCCCGGTACAGGTGAACGTCAATCAGTCGGCGCCGGGTGGGTACATGCCACCAGGTGGCTGGCAGGATCCAAACGCATACCCACCCGCACAGCAGCAGCTTCCTCCGTCGGACGGCTGGCAGGCCCCGCAGGCAGGCTGGCAGGCGCAACAGCAACAACCGTGGGCGTCGCCATCGGCGGATCCCCGCGAGCAGAACCCGCCCTATGGCGGCCGACAGTGACAGTCAGGCGTGACGGAAACCAGAGCCGATGTTCTGGCCATCCCGGGCAGCTGGACTTCTCGAAAAGCTAGATCTCCCGGGAAAGCGGGCCAAAGGGGAAGGTATCCATGACTTCCTCGGGGGCGGCCCTATTCTGGTCTGAGGCCGGAGTGTCGACGGTGAATCTGTCCGGTCCGTACCGGTGTGGTGCCCCGAAGCTGCCAGCCCGGCGCTTCTCCAGGTACTGGGGGTCGCCTTCGCCGTGCTGGTCGGCAGCTGGACCGCTGCTGCTCGCGTAGGCGGGGTCGTTATCACGACCCTCGTGGTCGACCTGGTCCGGATAGCCATAGTCGTCCAGCAGATCTGGGTCGAGATCATCAGGAAAGAGGTTGATATTGTCGACCTCGCCGTGCATCTTTGAGCCGTTGAGGACGACGGGAATCTCCAGATCGCCGACGATATGTTCGACGTAGAACGCACGGTTACCAATGAGCCACAAAGCGAAGCCAGGGTCGAGTCTTGGCAGCATGTCCGAGGCGACGTCGGTAAGGCCGAGCGCCCGCTGGGTTTCCGGGATCTGATCGGATGCCTGCTTGTACAGGATGCGAATCGCCGTTTCGGCGAGCAGGCCTTTGGCCACCTCGACCGAATCCGGCGACGCCGAGAGCAGGTCTGAGATCCGGTGCGCGACGATCGCGTTCGCGCAGCCCCACTGGCGGGCGAGCTTTTGTTGCGCGGACAGCCGTCGGACCAGACCCGCGAAGCGCATCAGTCGCCAGCACTCGTCATAGACGACATAACGCTGCACGCCATCCTGACGCATCAGCGCCGCTTCCATCCAGGCCTGCGCGCAAGTCATGATCAATGCGATCATTTCGTCAGAACCCTGGACCCGTTCGAGGTTGAGCACGGCGATCGGCCGATCGAAGTCCAGCGGGGACGTGGTCGGGCCGTCGAAGAGCCCGCCGAGCGCGCCATGAGTGAGCCTGCGCAGCGTCAGCGTCGCGTCCCGAGAAGAATCCCGCAGTTCGGTAGCGGTTACCGGCAGCCCCGAGCAGTCGGCGTCCGTCGGGTTCGTCATGGCGTCCAGGACGTGCGGCAGCAGCGGGACCGCCTGCCGATCAGTGGAGGCACCGGTGATCTGTCGGGTCACGACATCGAGAGCGAGATCCACGGCGGTGTGCTCCGACGGAGTGAGTGGCACTCCTTTCGCGGTTTCGATCAGTGAGGATAGCAGTGCCGAACGTGCCCGCTTGAGTTCCCGGGCCCAGTCACCGTCCGTCATACCGGGCGGCCGAGGCGGAGCGTCCAACGGGTTGAGCCGGGTTGACAGTCCCGGGCCGATGTAGGTCGGCTCGCAGCCGAGCCGTCGTGCGAGCCTGGTGTACTCCCCTTTGGGATCGCAGGGAACGGCAGCCTGGTAACCGAACGCGGCTCCCCGTGAGATCAGGGTCTTGAGCAGGGAGGACTTGCGTGATCCGACCGAGCCGAACACCGCGAAGTTCGGGTTCTCGATGACCTGTTGGCGGTAGAGCTCGAACACGTCGAAGACAAAGGAGTCACCCGACCAGACATGGCGCCCGATGTACATTCCGGGGGCATTGAGTCCGGCATCCACAACAAACGGGTAGATGCCGGCGATCTGAGCGGTCGTCTCCAGATGGGATGGCAGCCGTAGCCGGTGGAAAAGCCTGCCGGCGTGGGGCCCGGCCAGCCGCGGCGGCTGCTCGCCCCGGCGCAGCGCCGTTCGGGCCCGTCGGATCGCCGCACGTTCGGCTCCCACGGCAGCTCGTTCAGCCCGCGCCGCCGCACGTTCACTCCGGCGTGACTCCTCCTGCTCATACTGGGCTTCTCGGTCCGTTCTGGCTCCGTCTGACCGGTCGACCGTCATGACACCCCTACTGCCAGCGGAAGCGCGGCGACGCTGAACCCCTGGTCTTGTTCGCCTACCAGCCGGACCATCTCCAGCCGACTGCGCGACGCCAAGGTTTCGGCTTCGCCGCACGCGTCGGCCAAGCCGTCCAGATCGTCCGCGGAGACGGTCACGAATCCATGGAAGCGGAATGCGCCGAACCCGGCTATGAGCTCCTGCTCGCGGCGTTCCACTTCGGAGGCTTCCGCCATGTCACGCTGGGTCGTTACCTTGCCAACCTTGTCTCTCATCTGTTGCTCGCCGAGATGAGCCATCCGGCGGCGGTTGACCGCCTTCTCGGCCTTGCGGCCTGGCACCGGCTCGACGACGAGAGAGACTGTCCGCCGGCAGGTTGTTTCCATGAGCAGCGGCGCGAGGAACGCCGCGGGAGATGGGACCCGCGGCCAGCCATTGATCCAATAAGTGGTGTGGAAGCCGGAGTCAGTGCGGTAGTGATCCCAGGCGGCGACCGCGCGTACCGGGCCGGCGATCGCTGGATCGATGCCCGAGGGCAGCCCCGCGAGCCCGCCTGCCCGGTCCGCCGCGGCACCACCGCGTGCGTCGATCATTTCGATCGAGTACGGGTCGTAGGTGGTGCGGATCACCGCGGCCAGAGCGCGCGGTGGCAGCCAGCCGACCGTGTTGATGGATGCCCTGGCCAGCGCGGCCTCCATGGTTCGCAGCTCACCGAGCAGCACAGTACAGGCCGCGTGATCACCGTTCCCGGCGCGCTGGATCGCCCGGCGCACGTCACGTGTGCGTAGCTGGAACGACAGGAAGGTCTCGTGGCGCCGTGCCACCGGGCCGGCCGCGTCGATAACTTCCTGGTACGCCTGGGCTGCCCACGAGCTGTCATGATGCCCTCGCACCCGCCAGTGCCGTTGCAGCTGGTCACCGGAGTCCGGCAGGGTGCGCTCCAGCCACTGGATGCGCGAGAGCCGCCCACCGCCGACGGTCAGCCCCGCCAGCAGCTCGCCCCAGGCGTCCACCCTGGCCTGTTGGTCGCCGGACTCAAGCAATGCGAACTGGCTGCCCTGCACCTGCAACACAGCGGTGAACGTCCCCCGCCTGGCGTCCTTCACAACTGCCACGTAACGGCCGTTACCGACCGGTACCGACAGCATCACCAGGGACGACAACGGCCCTGGCAACGCGGTCTTCGAGAGGTGGTCGGCGTTGTCGCCGGTCCGGAACAACGCCCCACGGAACACCGTCTCGCCCATCACCTTCTGCATCGTGAAACCGAAAAGGATCGGCACCCACTGGTCGAGGTTACGGTCGTCGACGCGAACGAATGCGACGAACCCCAGTAGGCCCGCCAGTGCGATCCAGCCAGGAACGAGTATGACCGGGGACCGCAGCGCTCCAAGGATGCACAACATTACTCCGACCATCAGCCCGAGCTGTGGCCAGCGCATGCCGAGGAGGATCCCGCCGCGTTCCAGCGGGCCGAAACGGTAACTGCGTTCGGCGGCCACGCCCCGCTCAGCTTCTTCCGGCGGTGGGGTGGATCGGTGGCGTCGGGGTGCTCATCTTAGACGCCGACGATGGCGACATCGCGGGCGATCCGGTGGATGGGGCAGCTCTTGGCGGGACAGCTCGGGGGACCGGGGTGCGTGGGGAGCGCGCGGAGGTGCCCGCGCGTTCCCTCGCGGGGGCGGCTACGGAGGAACCACCCGCGGAGCTGGCCGGGGCTGGCTGGCCACCACCGGCTCGACCTGCTCGGGCGGTCGGGGTACCGACACGCGTTGCCGGGCCGACGCCGGAGCCGCGCCGGTTGCGCGCCCCGGCCATGGCACCGACCGGAGTGAGATCCCCGGTTACGGGTTGGCCCGTCTCCGCTCCCGGACCGTTACGCTGCCGGCTCTGCAACCGCCCGCCGATCCCCCGGAAGGTTTCCCGCGATGATGAGCCGAGCAGCGCGCCCGCGCCATGGCCGAAACTCGCTGTACCGCGCTTGCCCGCCGTGCCGATCGCCTGCATCACCTGGACGTCGGCCATCCCGATCACATAGAGGAGCGCAAGTGGCGAGAACACCGCGGCAGCCATGATCACAATACCGCTGAGAATCGTCAGTGTCTGGTCCGTGGCCGATCCGGTTGAGTCGCTGGCGATGCTCGCGCCCAAGGTAAAAATCGCATAGATGACGGGCTTGGTGAAAATGAGCGCGGCGAGAATCTCCGCGGCCCGTTTCAGCCAGTTGCGGGTCGACATCGCCGGCTGCCCGGCCAGGTACAGCGGGATGAAAACCGCGACCGCGATGATAGCCACCTCGCGGATGTAGAGAACCAGGAAGAGCGCGAACGAGAACAGTGCGACAAGCAGCGACAGAACCATGTCGAGAGCGAAATTTCCCTGTTGTGGGAGAGCTCGGAGCTGGGCCACCAGGCTCGCGCCCAGCGGTGCGCCGTCGCCGAATGCCTCGGAGATGCCGTCGCTGGCGGAAAGCACCATCTGCAACAGGGCCAGTACGATGAAGGAACCGAAGATCGCGGTACCGGTGGAAGCGAGAGCGCGGCCGAGAATGTACGGGTCCCCGCGCACGGCGCCGATAATGCAGGAACACATGAACAGGCCTGTGACAACCAGGATCGCCACGCCAAAGACGATATTGTAGTTCCTGACGACGTAATCCTGATTCAGGTCGATCGCGGTTTTCTGGGCGGCGAAGCTGAACACGGACGAGGAAAGATCCGCCGCCATATTCGCGAATGCGGCGCCCACCGAGTCCAAGAAGCTCCCGGCTCCGTCCGAAATATTACCTTTGAGAGGGGTAAAAGGATTGAAACTAATCGCAATTATGCTAGCGCCATCGACCTGGGTATTCATGATCCAGGACCTCCCACGTATGTGAACCGCTGGTATCCCTCGGCGGCTCTTTCGGTTATGAAAGGACCGCTTGGACCATCGTTGGCGTCTGCAATTTTCCAATCATTATCGAACCAGTGTACGACGCATACATCGGTTCCCCAGCGTACTTGAGGGAGGAGGCTTGCATTAGTGTTTTCATAAGCGCCGAAGCTAGTTGAAGACCAAATTGATACGGTTGTTATATCGGGTGTATTCTGTTGAATCTTGAATCCAAGAATGCGAGAATTGAAGCTGATTCGCGGATCATTGATAGATTTCGAATCGTAGTTGGCGGTATTGACTTTGTCAATTTCAATGATGCGGTCCGCGAGTTTGTTCACTACTTCTTTTTCGGATATTGAAGTCAGCACTGCATGTATGCGTGATGGTTCCCGATTGTAAGCGAAGGAATATGCGGCTACGTAATTACCGCAGGCGCTTATGGCTCCGGCTTCGGTGTGGGGGTAGCCGACTGGAATCCCGAACTCGTTGATGCGAGTCGGCATGCCCGGCAGTTGACGCCCGGTCTGTGTCGGGGCCTGGGGCGGGCTGGTCCCGGTGCCGCTCCCCTCGCTGGGTCTGGCCACGACGGTGCTGGAGGCCTCGGCACTCGGCTGCATGCGTCCCACAGGTTCGGCCCCTCGCGGCTGGGTGGCAGTCGCGTCCGGCGCGGGAAAGGCGTAGCGGCCGAGGAGAACACCAGCGATCATCGTCACCACACCGGTGGCCGCCAAGAGGCCAGCGAGACGGCGTGTGGCCCAACCATCCTGGTTGACCAACGTCCCCTCCTTCGGCGTGACGGCTTTGGACGTGACTGCTCTGGCGACGACAGTCGACCCATTATCCCAATATCAGCCGGTCGGGATGCCAAGAACCGGTCAGAACGGCCATGGCGAGGGCGCCTGGTTGTGGTCCCCAGGGTCGAGCATTCGCACAGCAGCCGGCCTGTCCAGCGCTTTGGGCTGGTCGGGGGTGCCGGACGACGCGGTCGCTCCAGTCGCGAGGAAGAAGTTGACGACGGCGGCAGCGGCCCCGACGAGGAAGGCGAGCCCGAAGCCGGCGAGTACGCCACCCTTGCCGATTGCCGAGGCACGGTCGAGGCCCATCCGTTCGCCGAGTGCCCAGGCTATGCCACCGAGGAGTACTGCGGCGACGGCCGCGATCACGGCGTAGGCGGCGAGACCGTTGACGAGATCCTTGAGCGCGTTGATCCCCGGCGCTTTGGAGTCGTCAGGCTTGATCTGAACCTGAGCCAGGATGACCCTTACCTGCGCGGTCGTGGCTTGGACGATCATTGCTGTTCCCTTCCTGGGGCCAGGTCGGCGCGCAGATCGTCGGATGATACGCCTGGAGCTGCAATCCGATCATGCGTGACGGAAGTTGCCGCGGTGGCTGTGTCGCCGATCTCATCGTTGTCGACGCCGATGTCATCCTGGTCACGGCAGGCGTCGACAACGGTCGCGGCCAGTCGGAGGAAGGCCCGCCGGCTGCGCCACCGCAGCCGGAAGAACGGAATCGGCACGCTGTTGCGCTGTCCCCGGCCAGCGTTGTCCCTACGGCTGGGGCCGTTTCCCGGACGGGCGGGAGCTACGTCTGTCACAGTGTCGTCCAGCCGCGCGTCATAAGGGATACGGACTATCGCATCCACCCGTCGAGCTAGTTTGGCCGCGGCCGACCGGGTCTGCGGTGACCATCGCCCCCGGCGGACCGATACGGCTGCGACGATCACCGCTGGAGGCGGGCCGCCGTGGCCTGCCCGCAGACCGCCTGAGGCACGCAACGAGGCCGCGGCTTCGGTGAGATCACCGGGAAGTGCTGGTACGACCAGGACGATGACTCTGGCATCGCCGAGTGTGATCGAAGCCAGCGGCGAGTTCCAGTCGAGTGGGGTGTCGACGAGCACCAGCGGGTACGCGACTCCCAGCGTGGCGAAGGCTGAGGCGAGTACCTGGGGGGTGAGCGGGCCGGGCATCCCAGCTGGCACCAGCGCGGGCGGGGGTGCCGCGACCTGGTCGGTCGGCGCTGAGGTGGTAACACGTGCTTTGCCTGACCGGGGAGCTGCCGGCGCTGCCGGTTCGCTTGGCCGGCAGGCAGGCAGGACGTCCAGACCCGCGGCGTCCCCGCTCAGGTAGGTTCCGTCGGCGCCACCATTGATCAGCCAGCGCAGTTCGCTGACCGGCCGAGTCGCTCCACCCCGACGGGCCCGGTAGGAGATGGCGTCCGCGACGAGATCACTGACAGTGGCCGATGGGTATGCGCCGACACGGTCCGCGAGCGACATCCCGGATGTGCTGTCCGGGGCGAGGCCCATCGGGGTCGCTGTGTGTTCCAGATCGTCGCAGAGATCTACGGCGAGCACGGGCTCACCGCGGATGCCCGCGAGAGTCAGACCGATCATCGCTGTGACGGTGGTACGGCCCGAGCCGCCGGTCAGTGATGCGATCGCCACCCGCCAGGAGCCCGCCAACGGCGCGGCGGCCCTGTCCGCGAGGGACTCGCGGACAGGAATCTCCTCCCACGGTTCCAGGGCGGTGACGTCTGCCCATGGCTCCTGCCACGGCCACAGGTCCTGGCTGGCCCGGGGTGCGGGCACCGCGGGAAGACGCGTTTGCTCCGCTGTCGATCCTGTTGAGGGCTTCTGCCCAGCCGGGGCAGCCAGCGGGCCCGCGGCCTCGTCCACGTGTTGACCGGGCGGCCCGATGGGCTCGTCGGATTCCGCCGCGCCGGATCCGGCGGTCTCCATCGCCAGTGCCTGGGCGTCGGTCGTGGTCCCGTTCGGCCTCCGCGGCTTGTCGCGCCCGCGGCGCCCGCTCAACGGCCCGGGGATCCGGGCCTCCGGTGCCGCGGAGAAATCACGCTCACGTCGCCGCTGGCTGCCCCGACGCACGGCCGTGGGCAGGCCTTCGGCGGCATCCGGGTCCGCTGGAGGGGGTGACGAGTTCGGCTCGGCGGATGGTCGGGCCACTACCGTGGGGGCTGTCGGCGTCACGGTAGTGGGCGGGGGCAGCGCCACAGGCGGGACCACCGTCGGTTCCGCCTGTGGCGCTGCCCGCTCACGGTCCGCTGTCTGTTCAGGGATCGCGGGCCCGATCCCGCCAGGGGCATCGATCACTTCGGCAGGTGTGGACTCTGTGGCTTTTTGTGTCTGAGCTGTCTCGTCCTGTAGCAGGAATGTCTCGGCTTGGCGGGGATCGTCGACCGAAGTGGGGCTGTCGTCGGTCGGGCCGCCGCGGAAGCGGCGACGTCGACGCCCGGCCATCCGGCCGTTCGCCGTGTCCGCACCAGAGCCGGCGCCAGCCGCGGTTGCGGATCGGGGCGTCGGGATCGGCTCGGTGGGGGGCGTGCCACGGGTCGTCGAGGCTGGACGTGGGGTCGACGCGGGTATCCGGGCGCCGATCAACGAGACGGGACGTGCGTCACCGTCCTCATCGTACGGTCCCTGCGACACATCGGTCACGCGCTGTCGACCTCCGTGGTAGTCTCCGGCTGCTTGATGCCCATTACCGCTACTTGTGGTTGGTTGGTTTCTGCTTTGAACGGATCGATGTAACACGAGCAGTTCAAGTATGACAAGCCCCCTTCAGGACTCGTCACGGTGGCTTGCATGGGTGTAACTTCCGGCGCCAGCGACGATGTGCTCGGGAAGGGGGTCGTCGCGTGGCACAGGAAGGCGTCCCGGTGGCGGCGTTCGCGGCAGGCAGGGATCCCGCGGACGATGACGTGCTGACGGTCGACGAGCTTGTCGCGTGGTTGCGGCTCTCGGAGAGTACGGTGCTGAAGCTCCTGTCTGAACGGGAGATCCCGGCCCGCAAGATAGGTCACCAGTGGCGTGTCCGCCGCGGCCGGGTCCGGGACTGGCTGGACGGCCGGGAGTGATGTCTCCCGGTTCGCACGTCGAGTCGACGCTGTCCCGGCAGGCGTCCAGGATGATCGTGATTGTGACCGCGCTGGTGCTGCTGGGTGGTGTTATGCCGGCCTGTTCGGCGATCCGTGACGTTGCGACGCGAGCCACCACCGGCCCACCCGTGACCGGGCCGCCACCGGCCGCGAACATACCGCCCGGCCCTCCTCTCGCCACTGCCTCAGCACCGGCCCCCACTCCGCTGGATACCTATGATCCCGCAAGCGTGGCCGCGGACTGTTTCGTTCGCTGGCAGTCCTTTGACGCGCGAGCCGACAGCGGGCCGAACGCGGGCTTGGCGCGCGCCCGCAACTGTATGACCCCGGACTTCTTCGCCCAGCTCGGCGGGGACGGCCTGGGTGAAGGCGCCGCGTCGGGAGCGGACCGGGCCTGGTTCGACCTGCAGGCGGCCGGCACCCGGTCCAGGGTCGTGGTATTGGCCACATCCTCGTTCGGCGGTGTCGACACCAAGGCCACCGGCCGGGTGGTGTTGTTGCTGAACGTGCGTCGCACGACTGTGAGTGACCACACCGGTGACCGGGTGGAGACCGTGTCGAACCCGCTGCTGACGTTGTTGCGCCAGCCCGACGGCACCTGGCTGGTGGCCGGAGCGGATCTCGCAAACTCCTACGGCGATGCGCCGGGCCGGTAAACGATGGTGTCGGGAGCGGACCGGGCACGTAGCCGGCGGCGGTGGATGATCTGGACAGGCGTCGGTCTCACGGGCACCGTCATCGCGTTTGTCTTCGTGGTCGTGGCGATTGTTGTGATCATCGCTGGGCCGTTCATCGGGAACAACGGATCTGGGCGGAGCCGGGTCATCACCAACGGGGATGGCATCCCGCCCGAGTACCTGCCCATGATCACCGAAGCGGCGAACAACGCCGGCTGCGACGAGGTCACCCCGGCCGTCCTGGCAGCTCAGCTGCATCAGGAGTCCGGCTTCAACCCGACCGCTCAGTCCGGCGTGGGCGCGATGGGGATCGCCCAGTTCATGCCCGGGACCTGGGCGATCCATGGCCATGGGGATGTGTGGAATCCAGCTGACGCCATCCCGGCCGCGGCCCGTTATGACTGCGAGGTGGCCGCGTCCGTGGCGTCCGTGCCTGGCGATTCGCAGGAGAACATGCTCGCGGCCTACAACGCGGGGCCCGGCTCCGTGCTGGCCTACGCTGGTCTTCCGCCTTACCCGGAAACCCGCAACTACGTACGAACCATCCTCGCGTTGGCGCAGGTCTACGGTGACGCCGTCGCCACCGGGGCGCCGGTGTCGGCCACCGCCGTCGCTCCGGTGGTGGCATTCATGCGCTCCCAGCTCGGCAAGGCGTACGTGTGGGGCGCGACTGGGCCGGACGCCTGGGACTGCTCGTCGCTCGTGCAGGCGGCGTACGCGCAGATCGGGGTGTCGATCCCGCGGGTGACCGTTGACCAGATGCGGGCTGGTCCGTCGGTGTCCGGGGTTGATCCCCAGCCCGGCGACCTGCTGTTCATCCCGGGCGCCGACGGTACGCCCGTGGCACCTGGCCATGTCGGGATGTACGTCGGTGACGGCCGGGTGATCGCGGCGAAGGGCGCTCGCTGGGGAGTCGTCGAATCGGACCTGTCGGACTGGACGTCGATCGTGGCGGTGACACGTCCGCTCGCCGGTCCGTGAGTGTGCGGGGCTTCTCATGCGACGGCGGTGACGAAGTGCGAGATTCCGTCCGCGATGTTCCCGAGCAGACAGACCGTCGACTGGACCAGACTGGCCGCGTCAGTAGGTGTGTTCGCAACATAGAAGATCACAAACGCGATTGCGCACACCGGTGCGAGCTTCTTCATGCCAGACCTCGCGGGGAAGACGGGTGGACGGGCGCCGTCCACGATGACCGGAGCCTGCCGCTACCCACGGTGTTCCGACATGCTGATAACTCGTTTGCGTAACCAGCTGAATACGCGTGGTCTCTTCTGTCCGGACCGTCGGGAGCCCTCGATGGCTGGTTTATCGGTTTGGTCTGTTTCGTCAGGGTTTATTTCGCCCTGGCCACGGTCGTGATGACACCGTTCGAGTCGACCCGGCGGATCCGGTCGTTCTTGTCGTCGGCGATGTAGAGGTTGCCCGCGCCGTCGACAGCGGTGCCGGTCGGGCTTGACAGCTGTGCCCGGGTGGCTGCGCCGCCGTCCCCGGCGTAGCCTTCGGTTCCGTTGCCGGCAACGGTGGTGATCATACCGTCGGACGTCACCCGCCGGACGCGCTGGTTGCCGTAATCAGCGATGTAGAGGATGCCGTCAGGACTGACCGCGACGCTTGGGATGCGCAGTTTCGCCGCGGTCGCGGGGCCGCCGTCCCCGTCATAGCCGTAGGCGCCGTTACCGGCCACCGTGCTGATGGTCCCATGCGGGTCGATCTTCCGGACGCGCTCGTTGCCGAGATCCGCCACGTAGAGGGTGCCGTCGGCGGCGATCGCCAGCCCGTTCGGGTTGTCGAACTCGGCTGCTGTGGCAGGCCCGCCGTCCCCGGAAAAGCCCTTGGTACCGACACCGGCCACGGTCGTGATAACGCCGCTCGGGCTGATCCGCCGGATGCGCTGGTTACCGTAGTCGGCGACGTAGAGGGTGCCGTCGGCCGCGAGGGCCAGCCCATTCGGTTCGTTCAGCTGCGCGGCGGACGCCGGGCCGCCATCCCCGGTGAAGCCGGCCGTCCCGGTACCCGCGATCGTAGTGATGATCCCGTTTGTATCGATCTTCCGAATGCGCTGGTTGCTTGAGTCGCTGATATAGATGTTTCCCGACGAGTCCAGCACCGTTGCGGCTGGGCTGTCGAGCTGTGCCTGGTTCGCGGGACCGCCGTCCGAGGTGAAGCCGCTGGTCCCAGTGCCGGCGACGGTCGTGACGGTCCCGTCCTTGCCGATTTTGTGGATTTGGTGACTGGTCCAGTCGGTGATGTAGAGCGCACCAGCCCGGTCGATGGTGACGTCATAGGCGTCCAGCCCCGACAGCGTCACCGCCGGGCCGGCATAGGCCACACCAGGGGAGTAGGTCGCGGACGGCGTGGCTTGATCGCGATGATGGTTCTCGGCGGTCATCAGCGCGACGCCGAAGACCAGCGCGAGTATCACGATGCCCGCGACACCGGCGATGAGCCAGGCCCGGCGGGACGGCTGGGACGGCTGGGACGGCTGCGCAGGGCGTTGTTGCTGCCACGGTGGTGGGTAGCCGGACACTGGTTGCGGTTGGGCCGGCCAGGCCGGAGCAGGCGTCCCGGCCGGAGTGAAACCCCGGCCGGCCGGCGGGACGAACGGGTTCGCCTGCCACCATCCTGAGGCAGGTTGTGCCAGCGGTTGCTGAGCCGGTCCGGCTCCCTGGCCGCGCGGCGGGAACTGCTCCGGGGCGAGCCTGGTCGGCGGAGTGTCCGTCGCCGGCGGCACCCAGGGGTCAGCGTCCGGAGACCATCCGCGCGGACCGCTCGGCGCGGACCCGGATGCCGCCGGCGGCCGCGGGCCGGCCGAGCCCGGCCGGGCCAGCTGGCGCTGTGCCGCGTGCCGTACCTCGTCGTCGAGGCGAACCCCGATACCTGACTGGGCGAGCCAGTCCGGGCCGAACGTGCTTGCGGCGGCCTGGGCGAGTTCGAGTGCGAACTGGGTGGCACTCGGGAAGCGGGCGGCTGGGTCCTTGACCAGCGTTTTCATGATCACTCTACTGATCGGCTCGGGCACGTCGGTCAACGGTGGTGGATTCACATTGAGGTGATGGTTGACCAGCGCGCCTACGGACAGGGCCCGGCCGAAAAGCGGCCGGCGGGCCAGTAGCTCGTAGAGCACCCCGCCGAGCGCGTAGAGATCGGTCGAGACATACAGACGACCACCGGTGATCTGTTCGGGAGCCATGTAGCGAGGAGTCCCGAGAACCCCGCTCGCCGTCGTCTCGGTACCTTCGAAAATCTTTGCCACGCCGAAGTCGGTGACTTTGAGCAGCCCGTCCGAAGCGAACATCATGTTGTCAGGCTTGATGTCGCGGTGCAGGACGTTGTGGGCGTGCGCGGCATCCAGCGCGCCCGCTGCGGCAAGACCCAGCGCGCAGGTGGCCTCGGGTGACATCGGGCCGGCCGCCAACCGCTGGCGCAGCGTGCCGCCGGGGAGCAGCTCCATGACGAACAGACAGGTGCCCTGATGCTCGATGTAGTCGTGGATGCGCACGATATGCGGATGGTCGAGTTCGGCCAGTACTCGTGCCTCGGCGAGGAAACGGGCGCGCAGGTTCACGTCACCGGCGGTGTCGAGCAGGACTTTGATCGCGACATTCCGACCGATCAAACGATGTCGGCCGCCGAGCACAAGCCCATAGCCACCACGGCCGAGTTCCCCTTCGACCTGGTAGCCGGGGAGCGCGGTCTGCACCAGCGAGCGATCGATCAACAAAGGCCAGTTTCCGTTCGCCACCGTATGGACGGCATTCGCCGCGACCGTGCCCGGCGGGGGTCACGCCGACGACCGACATCCCCGTCAGCCATGAATTCAGTCGTGAGTGTACGGCTGTCGCCACATGCTCATCTCCGGGTGGTCATGGGTGACTCTGGTAGATCAGTGATATAGATCATAACAGCATCTCGTTGATGACTTTTCGGATCCATCCTGGAGCTGTGTGTAATCGTTTTGTGCGTCCGGCGCGACGGGCATCCGCTGTCCCGCTGGCGGGCCGGCGCCGCGGCTCATCCGGTGACGCGCGCGGTGACCTGGTCGGTGACGCGGTGGCGTGGACCTCGCGTGGGGCATGCAGGATCGTGAACATGTCGCCGACGCGCCCGCGGCCATCGGACTGGGAGGTCCCGAAAAATCATGTCGCCTATCGAGCCGTCCATCGATGCCGTCCAGCACGCCTCTCCCATCATGGGAACGCCGGAATGGACAGCTCTCGACAAGCACTTCGCCGAGCTCGCCGACATCCATCTGCGTAACCTTTTTGCTAATGACCCGAACCGGGGCGAGAGACTCGCCGTGGCAGCCGACGGCCTGTACCTCGACTACTCGAAGAACCGGGTAACCGACCAGACACTGGAATTGTTGGTGGCTTTGGCCGAGCGCGCGCGGCTGCGTGCGCAGATCGAGGCGATGTTCACCGGCCAGAAGATCAACACAACTGAGCGCAGGGCTGTTCTTCATGTTGCGCTGCGCGCCCCCGCGGACGCCGTCGTCGACGTGGACGGTGTGAATGTCGTTCCCCAGGTGCATGCCGTGCTCGAGCGGATGTCGGTGTTCGCTGACAAGGTCCGTTCCGGTGTCTGGACCGGCGTCACCGAGAAGCATATCCGGACCGTTGTCAATATCGGGATCGGAGGTTCGGACCTCGGGCCGGCCATGGCGTACGAAGCACTAACGGATTACTCCGACCGCTCGATACAGTTCCGTTTCGTATCGAATGTGGATGGTACCGACATCTGGGAAGCGACAGCTGATCTCGACCCGGCCGAGACGCTGTTCATCGTGTCGTCGAAGACCTTCACCACCCTGGAGACGCTCGCGAACGCCCGCGCCGCGCGGGCCTGGCTGGTCGACGCGCTCGGCCCGGACGCGGTTCCGTTCCATTTCGTGGCAGTCTCGACGAACACGGAGAAGGTGACCGAGTTCGGTATCGACAGTGCCAACATGTTCGAATTCTGGGACTGGGTGGGCGGACGTTACTCGCTCGACTCGGCGATCGGCCTGTCCCTGATGCTGGCGATCGGGCCGGACAACTTCCGGGACATGCTCGCCGGGTTCCACGCGATGGACGTGCACTTCCGTACCGCCCCGTTCGAGCGGAACCTACCGGTGCTGCTCGGTCTGCTCGGCCTGTGGTACCGGGACTTCTTCGGTGCGCAGACCCATGCGGTGCTGCCCTACAGCCACTATCTCGGGCGTTTTCCCGCCTATCTCCAGCAGTTGGACATGGAGAGCAACGGCAAGTCGGTGGACCGGGCTGGGCGAACGGTGCCTGTCCCCACCGGCCCGGTCGTGTGGGGGACCCCCGGTACCAACGGGCAGCATGCCTACTTCCAGCTCATCCACCAGGGAACCGCGCTGGTCCCCGCCGATTTCATCGGTTTTCTCACCGCCAGCCACGACGTGCGTGCGGGTGGTGTGGACCACCATGTACTGCTGATGGCGAACTTCTTCGCCCAGACCGAGGCACTGGCGTTCGGCAGGACGGCCGAGCAGGTCGCCGCCGAACGCGTGGACCATGAAATCATCCCGCATCGGACATTTCCGGGAAATCGGCCCACCAACACGATTCTCGCTGACCGGCTGACCCCGTTCCGGCTCGGTCAGCTGATCGCTCTCTACGAACACAAGGTCTTCACTCAGGGTGCGATCTGGAATATCAACAGTTTCGACCAGTGGGGTGTGGAGCTCGGCAAGGCGCTCGCGGCGCGGATCATTCCGGAACTGTCAGCGGACGGGCCGGTGGAGCTGGCGCACGACAGCTCCACCAACAGTCTCATCCGCCGGTTCCGTGCCGCGAACGAGTCATCGGAGCGCGAGTTCTGATTTGGCCGTATTGTCTGAATCGTCGAGCGTGCCGGTACGCTGGTAATTCGTGTTATTCGACATTAATGCGCGGCACATCTCTTGCTTTTCGTCGGTGAAATCCGGGATCTTGGTTACCCTCGGTAGTATCGCTGCATGGGGTGTACGTATCCCGTAGCTCGGGGAGAGAGCACCCTGTGGGCGGTTCCGGTTCGGGAGGCCTGCCGGACCGCCAGGACGACATGAGCCAGGAGGTGTCGCCTCGCCGCCAACCGGCCGGGGTGCGGGGCCGCGGCCAAGCGGCGCGGAACGACGACAGGTGCCGACGACATGTGCCGGCGGGAGTACCGGGGGGCGGAAACATGCAGGTCGAGGCCGGTCATCTGCGGATGTCGGTGACCCATTCGGGGTGCGATGTGCTCATCGTGCTCGATGGCGAACTCGATACCCGCGGCCGGCTGAGGTTCCGCCAGGAGATCCATGAACTGCTGGGCCGCGGCGGCACGGACGTGACGGTGGATGTCGACGGCCTGCATGCCGTCGACATCGCTGGAATGGCGGCGTTGCTGCGGGCCGAACTGCTGTTGCGAGGAGTCCACTCCAGTCTTCGGGTGCGGGGGGCCTCCCCGGCGTTCATGGCGTTGCTGCGTTCGACCGGTCTGACCGGTCGCCTGCGGGTTGATGCCGGGTCACGGCGATCGGGCGCGCCGGCCTCCGCCGCCGCTGGCGGTCGGGCGCACTGACCGCCCGTCCCGCTGGGCGCCCGGGGATGCGCACGGACGGCATGCGGGCGCACGGATGCGCGGGCTCACGGATGCGCGGACTGGCGCGACACGATCAACCGTAGCAGCCGCACAGGCGGTGGTCCGCCATCCTCGATGTCGCCGGGAGACTCGTCGTCGAGGTCGGGGACCAGCTGGAGCCGGGGCCGGCGTACTTTTTCGATCATTTGTTCCACCTGGTGCATAGCCAGCATGCCGATCATGAGTACCAGTGGGAATCCCAGCACAATTGCTATGGATCCGGCCATCGCGTCCTCCGCGGCTCGCCCGAAAACACGGAAAGTTTTTCCGTGATCTCTCTGTGCCTCCACACTCCTGTTACCCACGGTTGTGGGAAATTCACCTTCTGGCGACGGCTTCGTCCGTCCAGGGTGAGCGCCGCGATCGGCCGGCGCGTGGCCGGCACAGGTGTGGCCGACACGAATGTGATCAAGTTTTTTCGGGTGTCCGGGATGCGCTGAGGAAGCCTCCTGGCTCACGGCGGGCGTCCGGCAGCAAGCCGGGCACCCGGCCGAATTCGTCTCCTGTCACCATGTCTGGTATGTCGAGGCCTGCCGTTGCGCAACCGGCGGGCTCAGGCGGCCGATCGCCGGAAGGCCCGCCGCTGCGTGGTCCCTACCGCGGTCCGTGGCCCGTCGGGCGCGCCGTGCCGACCGAGTCCCAGTTGCGGGCGCGGATGCGGATGCTGCTCGAACAGCTTGAGATCTCGCAAGCCGAGATCGTTCTGTACCGGGCGGCCTATGTGCGGGTCAGCGAGGAGGAGATCGCCGACCGTCCCTGGCTGCGCACTCCCCTCGAGCGCCTCACCGTCCCCCGTCTCGCCCGGGCGCTGGCCCGTGAGCTCGACGCTATGGAGCGTTTCCGATTGTGGGCAGAGGAGCTCCACCAGCTCCAGGAAGAAGCCTGCGCCCGCGGTCTGCTCAACTCGCCGTAGCGTCTCGCAAAGACCGTCTCGCAAAGACCGTCACGCGGGGACCGAGAACTCCTCGAACAACCGGCGGGCCTGGGCAGCCCCGGCGATGTTGCCCTTCTTCTCGTAGCACGCGATCGCCGTGTCGATCTTCGGGCCGGCCGTGTCGCCCTGGCCGGTCCGGTGGAGCACCTCGGCATAGGCCAGCCATGCCTGCGCCTGCCCGTCCCAGTCGTCGGTCCTGCCGGCGAGATCGCACGCGGCCTCGGCGAACCGGACGGCCTCGACCTCACGTCCGCGCATCGCGAGCACCTTCGCGTGCACCCCGCACCAGCCAGCCTGCGCGGGGACCTGGTCGCCGGCAGCGGCGTCGCGGGAGCGGGACACGTAGGTGGCTGCCTCGTCGAGGCGTTCGAGCTTGAGCAAGACGTCGGCGAGGGCCGCGGCACGCGTGGCCAGGTGCGCGCGTTCACCCATCCGGGCCAGCCGGCGGCAGCTGCGCCGCAGCTCGTGTTCGGCCGTGTCGAGGTCGTCGGTCAGTAGGGCGATACGGGCAACAACGAAGCCCCCGTAGAGCGGATCTCCGCGGGGGCTCCGGACGTCCCAGACGATCTCTTCAGCCCGGGCCAGATGGTCCATGGCGGCATCGAGGTCTCCCGCCATCGTGAACAGCACGGCCAGCTGGGCGAGCAGGGAACGGCGCAGGCCGCGGTCGTCCCCAACACCGGCCAGCGCCCGCGTGGCCCGGTCGACCGACTCGCCGACCGGGCGAGGGGCAAGGCTCAGCAGATGGACGAGGTCACGGCGCATGGTCTGGGCATCGCGAAGTACGCCGGACTCCTCGGCGTGGCGGACGGCGGCCTGCATGGCCCGCTCGGCCAGGGCATAGCGGCCAGCCGCCATGTGAGCGGCGGCCTGGCTGCGGCAGGCGAGCGCGGCACCGACCTCGTCCCCGTTCTGGATGAAGATCGGTAGTGCTCGGGTCGCCTCACCCAGGGTCTCAGCGACCAGCCCCTCCGGGCTCGTCGCGAACATGAGCCGAAGGTGGGCGAGCCGCGCGTGCGCCCGCAGGCCGGTGTCGCCGATCCGGGTGGCCCGGTCCGTGGCTTGGCGCAGCATGCGTTCGGCGTCGCTGAACCGGCCGAACGAGTGCAGCGCCCAGCCAAGGTCGATCTCGGCACGGATGCGCAGCGGATCGGTGACGGGAAGGAGTGTGATCGCTCGTTTGAGCAGCCCGGCCGCGCCTGTCTCGTCGCCCTGGCGGACCCGGTCAGCGGCTTCGATCAGGCAGGCCGCGGCGCGGTGCCCGAGCTCCGCGGTCTCGGTGTCGCGCAGCCCGAGCTCGACCCGGTACCGGTAGGCCTGTTCCAGGTGATACCCGACCAGCTCATCATGCTCACCAGGGCGCCCCATCATCCTGGCCTGCAACCAGGCGGCGAAGCCTTGGTGCAGCTCGGCGCGCTGGCGCTTCGATGTCGCCTGGTAGGCGCAGTCGCGCAGCAGGACGTGCAGGAACCGGAAGGCCTCCACACCGGGCAGGTCCGACCGGTCGGCATGAACCAGTTCCTTGCGTACCAGCGCCTGGCAGTGCGCGGCCACGCCGGCCCGGTCCGCCGGGGCGGACAGCTCGACCACCGCGTCGAGGTAGAACCGCTGACCGACAACGGCGGCACGTTCCAGCACCCGTCGCTCGTGCATGTTGAGCCGGTCGAGACGGGCCGCGAGCAGCGCGGAGATCGTGGGTGGGACCTGGACCGAGCCAAGGTTGCCGGTCGCGATCCACCGGTCGCCCTCCCGGCGCAACAACCCGTCGTCGACCAGGGCCGCGAGCGTCTGTTCGACGAACAGCGGGTTCCCCGCGGCTGACTCGGTGATTCTGGAAACCAGCGCGGGGTCGAGGTCGTTGGACCCCATCAACGTGCGGATCAGCCGCTGGCAGCGTTCCTCGCTCAGCGGCTGCAACAGCATCGACGTGGCGTTGAGTTTGCCGCCGCCCCAGCTCCGGCGCTCCTCCAGCAGCTCCGGCCGGGACAGGCACAGCAGCAGGATCGGTGCCTCCCGGGACCAGTCGGCGACATGCTCGATCAGGTCCAGCAGGGTCGGCTCAGCCCAGTGGACGTCATCGAACCAGACGATCAGCGGACGTTTCTCGGCGAGCGCGGCCAGAAAGGTGCGGACCGCCCAGAAGCTCTCCTGCGCGCCAACTTCAGCACCCCCGAGACCGACCAGCGGTGCCAACCCGTCCACCACGGCGGCGGCGTCGCCGATGACGTTGTCGACGCCATCCAGCAGCTCGCGCAGGCGACGCCGGCCCTCGGGCGCGCTCTCGTCGGCGGACATGCCGGTCGCCTGGCGGACCATTTCCATCAGCGGCCAGTACGTGATGCCTTCGCCGTAGGACAGACAGCGCCCGGTGAGCACCGTCGCCCGCGGAGCCATCGCCTCGCAGAACTCCCCGACCATGCGGGATTTTCCGATGCCGGCGGGGCCGAGCAGGGTAAACAGGTGGCAGGTACGTTCTTCGATCACCTGTTCGAGGGCGTCATCGAGGCGGCGGCGTTCCCGGTCCCGGCCGATCACCGGTGCGGCAAAGCCGTCCGGGGCGAACCGCGCGCCGGGGCCGACGCCGGGGTGCGCCAGACCGATCAGGCGGTGGGCCCGCAGGGGGGCCTTCTTGCCCTGGACCACCAAGGGGCCGACCGGTTCGCTGCGCACATCCGAGCGAATCATCCGCAGGGTTGCCTCAGCGATGAGGATCTCGTCGGGGTCGGCGGCCTCCTCCAGGCGGGAAGCGACATTGACGGCATCGCCGGTCACGCCGCCACCGGTACCAGGCCCGCCGACGGTGACCTCGCCCGTGTTGATGCCGATGCGGATCCGGAACCGAAATCCCCAGTCCCGCTGGAGATCGGCGTTGAGCGTGGCCATGCTGGCGCGGATCTCGAGGGCGGCGCGGGCGGCGCGCAGCGCATCGTCCTCATGCAGGATCGGGATACCGAAAACAGCGAACACCGCGTCCCCGATGAACTTCTCGACACTGCCTCCGTGGGCCGAGATCACTTCGCGGGCGGCGCTGAAGAAGCGCCACATCACCTGCTGTAGCGGTTCGGAGTCGAGCTGTTCACCGATGGCGGTATAACCGGTGACGTCGCAGAACATGATCGTTACAGTCTTGCGAGCGCCGATCCCGAACGTGGGCAGCGGAGTACCGCAGGAGAAGCAGAAGCGTGCTTCCTCTGGGTTGGCCTTTCCGCATGTCGGGCAGGCGACCATGTGCCGGATCGTAGGCCGCGGCGATGCCAGACGGGACGCCGATGTCGGTGTCAGTCGTTTCAGATGATCGTGATCTGTCCCACAGTGGCGGGCGGGGTGGCTGCCTCGACTCCCCCGGTGACGGGTTCTGGTGAATTAATTGATCTTGTTTGGCTGCCTGGCAGGCGAGCGTCCAGGTGGATGATCAGGCAAAAGTATCGGTTGCCACCATCGACTGCCCGTTTTCGTTCCAGTGGCCTGGGGCGTGTCTGATGGATGTTGGTCGAGGTGGGCGATGATCCAGAAGGTGGCCTGCAAGGCGGAGGAGGTCCGGATAGCGGTGTTCTATCCGGACCGACGACAACGGGGCAGGACACCTTCTGGGCATTGATCCGCACGATCGAAGATCCATCAGATACGCCCCAAACCCGCTGCTCGCGGACCAAGCCGCTCCGTGCTTTGGCGGTCCTACCTAAGAGCGACCGGCAATAGGGAC
>NZ_CAKJTP010000019.1:0-16695 GCF_917627335.1 Protofrankia sp. CiT1
TCAGCCGAGGACGTCGTCAGCCGCCAGGTGGCCGCCGGGCACGGGGGCACCGAGCAGCGCGCTCGGGTCGAAGTCGTCGGCCAGCGGAGCGAACCGCGGCGGACGACGCTCCAGGAAACTCCCGACTCCCTCGGCGAAGTCGCCCGCCCCGTTGGTCACCTCCATCACCCGGAACGACCTGCGCAGTGCCTCGTCCAGGCCCACCTCGAGATCGCCATAGACCTGATGGCGGATGGCGGCCATCGCCGTCGGCGCACAGTTGCGGGCCAGCTCACCCGCGTAGGCCTGGGCCTGCGCGAGCACGTCGTCGCGTTCGGCCACCCGGCTGACCAGCCCGAGCCGGAGGGCTTCGTCCGCGTCGAACGTCCGGGCCGACAGCAGCAGGTCCAGCGCGTTCTCCAGCCCGACGTAGCGGGGCAGGACCCAGCTCAGGCCGTACTCGGCCGCGAGCCCACGACGGGCGAACGCCGTGGAGAACTTCGCGCCGCGGGCGGCGAAGCGGACGTCACACATGAGCGCCTGGACGAGCCCGATACCGGCGCATCCCCCGTTGACAGCGGCGACGAGCGGCTTGCGCAGGGTCCGCGGCCGGTACTGTGGCGGGCGCCCGGACAGATCGAGTCCCTTGCCTGCGCTGCTGTTGAGGCGGCTGGTGTCCAGCCCGGGGCAGAAGGTGGTGCCCGCGCCGGTGAGCACGACCGCACGGACGTCCGGATCGTGGTCGAGCAGGTCGAGCTGGCTGAAGTAGGCCGCCTCCAGCTCGGGTGACCAGCCGTTCCTGCGGTCCGGACGGTTGAACGTCACGGTCGCGACACCGTCACTGTCAGTTGCGCAAAGGATCAGGTCGTCCGACACCGCGCTCCCCTTCGAGTTGACCATCAGCTGTGACTGCCCGCCCCGCCCGTCAGGCGATGGGGCGGGGCGGGCGACGACGGGAGAGCTCAGTCCTTCGCCGCGACCCCGGGCAGGGTCGGGGGCAGTCCCGGATCGTGGTTCACGAACAGCCGCGGCCCCTCGGCCACCAGTTCCTCGGTTGTCCAGGCCCGCTCGCCCGCGTCGATGGTGGCAGCGATCTCCCAGCCGCGGAAGACCGAGACGACCGAGCCGTAGACGTGGAAGATCTGGCCGGTGATGTCGGCCGCGGCCGGGCTGGCCAGCCAGCCGACCAGCGGGCTGACGTGCTCGGGCGCCCGGTCGTCGAAGCTGCCCTCCGCCACCTGCCCATAGCCTGCGAAGGTCTGGGTCGTCATGCGGGTGCGCGCCCGGGGCGCGATCGCGTTGGCCGTCACACCGATCCGGGCCAGCTCGCGGGCCATCACGACGGTGAGCGCGCTGATCCCGGCCTTCGCGGCCGCGTAGTTGGCCTGCCCGAAGTTGCCGACGAGGCCCGACTCACTGGTGGTGTTGATGATTCGGCCGTAGACCTCCTCGCCGGCCTTCGCGCGGGCCCGCCAGTACCGGGCCGCGAACCGGGCCGGGGCGAAATGGCCCTTGAGGTGCACCTCGATGACGGAGTCCCAGTCGTCCTCGTCGAGGTTGAAGAACATCTTGTCGCGGACGAACCCGGCGTTGTTGACGAGGACGTCCAGGCCGCCGAAGGTGTCCACAGCCTGCTGGACGAGCCCGTCGGCGCCCTTCCAGTCCGCGACGCTGTCGAAGTTCGCGACCGCCTCGCCACCCGCGGCGACGATCTCGTCCACGACCTGCTGCGCGGGCCGTCCCTCGTCCTTGCCGGCACCGTCCCAGGCCACGCCCGGGTCGTTGACGACGATCCGGGCGCCCTGGCTCGCGAGCAGCAGCGCGTGCGCGCGGCCGAGACCGCGCCCCGACCCGGTCACGATGGCGACCTTGCCGTCCAGAATGCTCATTTCTCTCCCTGATCGGTTACCTGACGGCCACTACCGACGGTTGGGCCAGCCCCCGCGCCGGCAGGAGCGCTCAGCCGCGGATGGCGTCGAGGACCTCCGGCCACATGGCCGGGTCGCTCTCATAGGTCGCATAGCAGGTGATGCGAGTGGCGACATCGCCGTACCGTTCCCGCAGGCCCTTGCCGACCTCCGTGGGCGAACCGACGACGGAGAACGTCCGCAGGATCTCGTCGTCGATCAGATCACCCATCTCCGACCAGCGGTTCTGCTTGCTCATGCGGGTCAGCTCGGTCTGCAGGTCGCCCCAGCCGTGCAGGTCGAGGACCCCGCGGTAGGCGGGCGTGGAGGCGTAGAAGGCGATCTGCTTCTTCGTGCCGGCGATGGCCGTCGCGAGCTCCGCCTCGTTGCGGCCCACCGTCGCGAACGCCGGGCCAGCCAAGACGAAGTCCGACAGCGTCCGGCCGATCTTCGCCCGGCCCCGCTCCAGCGCCGGGAGCGTGACCTCACGCAGGTACCGCGGCGTCGAGAACGCATGGAAGAACATGCCGTCAGCCACTTCGGCGGCCACCTCGGTCATCATCTCGCCGACGGCCGCGAGGTACACCGGCGGCGCGCCCCACTCGTGCGCCTCCGGGGAGAAGAACGGCGTCATGAGAGTGTGCGTGTAGAACTCGCCCGTGAACGACAGCGGCGTTCCGTTCTGCCAGGTGTCCCAGATGGCGCGCATCGCGAGCACAAACTCACGCATCCGGGCGGCCGGCCGTGACCACGGCATCGAGAAACGCCGCTCGATGTGCGGCTTGACCTGGGAGCCCAGCCCGAGGACGAACCGCCCCCGGGAGTAACGAGCAAGGTCGAAACCCACGTTCGCCAGCGTCATCGGTGTCCGGGCGAAGGCGATCGCGATAGAGGTCCCGACCGTCAGGTCGCCGGTGGCGTCGCACGCCCGCAGCGACAGCAGGAACGGATCGTGCCGCGTCTCGCCCAGCCACAGGCCGTCATAGCCCGCGGCCTCGGCTTCCCGCGCGTTGCGATGAACGACATCGATGTCCTTCGGAAGCGTCGTATCGATCTTCACAGAACCTCCCCGGCCAGCCGACAGGCGGCACGCCGCACCCGGACGCACCCGAGGACATGAAGATGCCTCATCTGTATTGTCTACCTTATTTATTAGCGAGGCGGCCAGACCTTCACGACGCGCCCGCACCGTCCGGACGAAGGAGACGAGCATGCAGGTCGGCCTCTACTTCGACCTCCGCAACCCGCCGGAACGCCGCCAGGACCCAACCCGCCTGTACGGTTTCACCCTGGAGATGTGCCAGGAGGCGGAGCGGCTGGGCGCGGACTCGATCTGGGTGACCGAACACCATCTGTTCGATGACGACTACCTTCCGCAACCGCTGACCTTCGCGGCGGCCATCGCGGCCCGGACGAGCCGGGTACGCATCGGTACCGGCATCATGATCGCCCCGCTGCACGCGGCGGTCGAGATCGCCGAACAGGCCGCGGTGGTGGACATCATCAGTGGCGGCCGCCTTGACCTCGGCCTCGGCGCGGGCTACCGGATACCGGAGTTCGAGCTGTTCGGCGCCGATCCGGCGAAGCGCTACGGTGCCACCGACCGGCGGGTCCGTGAGCTGCGGCAGATCTGGGCCGAGGGCCGGGTGACCCCGCGCCCCGTCCAGGAACGGCTGCCCATCTGGCTCGGTTACCTGGGCCCCCAGGGCGCCCGGCGGGCCGGTCTGCTCGGTGAGAACCTGCTGTCGGCCTTCGGCCCGATCGCCGAGCCGTACCGCAAGGGGCTCGCGGAAGCCGGGCACGCCCCCGAGACCGCCCGCATGGCTGGCGGCATCCAGGGCTGGGTCAGTGACGACCCGGAACGCGACTGGCCGGTCATCGGCGGGTACCTCGCCTACCAGCTCGACTCCTACCGCCGGCACATGGTGGAGGGAACCGGCGCCCCGACGCCACGGCCGGTCGACCCCGACCGCGTCCGGGCCCGCGAGGCGTCCAAGAGCCCGATCGACTACTTCCACTACGGCACGCCCGAGGAGGTCGCGAGCGGTATCCGGGCCTTCGTCGGCGACGCACCGGTCGACACCGTGTACCTGTGGGCCTCGCTCGGCGGAATGCCGGCGGACCTCGTGGCCCGCCACGTCGACATCGTGTGCACCAGACTCGCGCCCCTGCTTCGCGAGACCAGCGCACCGGCCACGCCATCGGCCCGATAGTGGGCGGCCAGGCCGACGGGCCACGACCATCCGGCCCGCCGCGGTTCCCGCCAGCGGCCCGGCAGGAGAGCGGGATGGCAGCCTCAGCCGAGCACGTCAAGCACGCTGGCCTCATCAAAATGCGCCAGGACAAGCTGATTGGTCTCCACCAGATGACGCCGCCAGAAAAGCTCCGCCCCGGTGGCGTCGCCAGTCGCGATCAGATCAACCAGCCGCCGGTGCGCACGCAGGGCAAGATCGTCCTCATGGGACTCCGCCCCGCTACCGGAGGGCAGCGCGGCCCGGTGCGCCATGGCCACTCCGGTGACCAGGTGATGCAACATTCTCGTCAGGACCGCCAGGGTCTGGTTGCCGGCCAGCTCCACCATTGTCTCGTGGAAGTCGGTGTGCGCTGGAATCAGGCTTTCCGGGCCGGTCAGGCGTTCTTCATCGCAATCGAGATGCGCCGTGAGCGCCTCGACATCCCGCCGCCGCCGCCGCGCCGCCAGCAGCCGAGCGGCCGGTGGCTCAATCACCGAACGGGCTTCCAGCACGTCGGCGACCGTCACGTTGTCGTGCTGGAGGACCAGCCCCACAAAACGTGCCGCCACATCGCCGTTGGGAACATGCACCCGTGCCCCGCCGTGAGCGCCCCGCCGCACACCGATCAGGCCCTCGGACTCCAGCACCCGGAAAGCCTCACGCAGCGTCGGTCGCGAGACATCGAACCTCGCCATCAGGGACGCCTCGTTGGGGAGGCCGTCACCTTCTCGAAGATCACCACGAATAATCTGCCGACGCAGGGCAGCCGCTACCAACTCGGCAGTCTTGGGCACCCGGACGTGGCCAGTCGCGTCGATGTCGGCGGGTCGTCTGCTCACCAACTCATCGTATAGTTCATTCAGCCATCATCGAAGCATCTTGGACGTAGAACGCCTGGCAACAGGGGCGTGGACCAAGGGGAGCGATGACGCAAGGTGCGTGCCCCAGCCCTGCTACGTCCGAGGTCCGAGAGGCCCGAGGCCCGGCTGGCACGCAGCGCCGCGGTACCCGGCACCGATCCACCAGTTCTTCCTCGGGAGCATGAAATGACCCATGTAGATACAGCCATCCTCCTGATTCGCCTGTGCGTTGGGCTCACCCTGGTCGCCCACGGATGGAACCACCTGTTCGGTGGCGGCCGGATAGCCGGCGCGGCCGGCTGGTATGGCTCCATGGGCCTGCGTCCCCCACTCGTGCAGGCCTGGATGTCAGTGCTGTTCGAGTTCGCGGCGGGCATCGGCCTCGCCGCCGGCTTCCTCACCCCGCTGGCGGCCTCGGCCGCGGTCGGTCTCATGACGGTCGCGGGAGTGGTCGCGCACAGGCCGCACGGATTCTTCGTGTTCCGTGAGGGTTACGAGTACGTTCTGATGATCGCCGTGATCGCGGTCGCCATCGCTACCGCCGGTCCGGGCAAGGCCTCGCTCGACCACGCGATCGGCCTGGGTGGAGTCGGCTGGGCCGGCTTCGCGATCTCGACCGGCGTCGGCCTCGCGGGCGCCGCCGCGCTCCTGGTGACCAGCTGGCGGCCACAGCCTGTCAATCCCTGAACCCGCCTCAGCCGGCATCAGACCGGTGACGCGGCAGGGAGACTACTGTGGCCCCGTGCGACGGGCTGCCGGGACGTCGCGGCGGGAGGATCTCCACATGTTGTCAGCAAGAACCTTCCCAGGCGGCGGTAAGCACGGATGAGGAGACCGCGGTTGCCCGGCGCCCGGGTGAGCCGTGCGCCGGTGCTCCTTCTCAGTGCGCTGACCTGCTGGATGCTGCTGTGGGCGCTGACCAATCCGCTGGGAACCGCCCCGGACGAGCCGAGCCATTACGCGAAGGCCGTGGCGGCGGGACACGGACAGATCCTCGGCGACGCTGTCCCGTTCGCGGAGATACAAGCGACGCGGGCATTCAGCGATGACTCGCTGCGCCAGGTCCGGAACGCCTACCGGAGTTTCCTGCTGCCAGCTGACCTCCGGGACACGACGAATCCTCCGTGCACCGCCCTGCACCCGGACGTGTCGGCGGCGTGCCTTCGCCTGCCGGCAGCTGTTCCGGACGGGCGGGTCAACAGCATCGTCGGCGCGTATCCACCCTGGCTGTACCTACCCGCGGGAGTTCTCACCCGGGCCGCCTGGTCGGTGCACTCCGGGTACCTCCTTGCGCGGCTGGGTTCCACCCTCATCTCGGCCGGGCTGCTCGGCGCCGGGCTGTGGCTGCTGCTGGGCGGGCAGCCACCAGCCGGGCAAGCACCAGCCGGGCAACGCGCCCGGCAGACCCTGCTGCTGGCCGGGTACGCCCTCGCCGCCACCCCGATGGTCATCTTTCTCAGCTCGCAGGTGGGTACCAGTGGCGCCGAGGTCACCGGAGCGATCGCATCCACCGCGGCGGCGCTGCGCCTGTCCCGTGCCGAACATCCCACGGCCCGGACCTGGTTGATCGCTGGCGCCGTTCTGGGCATCACCGCGCTGAGCCGTCCGCTGGCACCCCTGTGGGTGGCCTTCGCGATCGCTGTCGGGATCGGCCGTGCCGGCGGGCGCGCGGCGCTGCTGCGGCTGCGCGCGGCCGGCCGGCCCTCGATCGCGGCAGTGACGGTCACCGCGGTGGGAATCGCCGCGACAGCGCTGTGGACGCAGAGCCTGTCGCTACGGACCCCTGTCCTGTGGGACCGCCTCGGCCGCGGTCTCGCGGCCGCCGTCGAGCTGGCCCCGGAGTCCGCCCGCCAGGCTGTCGGGGTCTTCGGCTGGCAGTCCGTCCCCATCCCGGACGCCGTGTACTGGCTGTGGGGACTGCTGGTGGCGGGGCTCCTCCTCGCCGCCTTCGCGGTCGGCCGGCGGCGCGATCGTGCGCTGCTCGCGGGCAGCCTCGCGGTGGTCATGGCCAGCTACGAACTGCTCGCGGCGGCCGTGTTCATCCAGAACGGTTTTGGCATGCAGGGCCGGTACATCCTGCCTGTGCTGGTCATGCTGCCCCTGCTGGCGGCGGAGGTGCTCGCCGTCCGGCTGCCCGAGCGCCTTTGCGGCCATGCGGCCACGGTGGCGGTCGGCATCATCGTCATGACCGCGGCCGGCCAGTTCGTCGCGTGGGGCGCCAACAGCCACCGGTACGCGGTCGGCATGGACGGACCCCTCTGGTTCGTGCCCCGCCCCGCCTGGTCACCATCGGGCGGCTGGCTTGTCTGGCTGCTTCTCGCCTGCCTCCCTGTCGTTGTGACCCTCGCCGCGGCCCAGTCCTGCCGCCCGGTGCGGGCCGGCCGGCCACATGGTCCGCTCTCCCGGCGCTACCGTGCGGCCGGCGCCGCCGAAAGCGTGACGACGCGGCCGGCGCGAACGCACAATCCAGGTGGCATGCTGCACTGGGACAACTCGGCGTAACAAACACCGCGGAGGGGACGACGTGGCTGCCGCTCCAGAGGCCAGCCGCATCGTGGCTGGCCGGTACCGGCTCATCGAACGGCTCGGCACCGGTGGGATGGGCACGGTGTGGCGCGCCTTTGACGAGGTGCTGCTGACCGAGGCTGCTCTCAAAGAGGTCGACCTCGGCGACGCTCCTGATCCGTTCGAGCGGGCCGACCGGGTGGAAAGAGCTCTCCGGGAGGCCAGACACGCCGCGAGGCTGCGTGGCCATCCGCATGTCGTGACCATCCTCGATGTGATCGTCGAGGATGGTCTGCCATGGATCGTCATGGAGCTGGTGCCGTCCCAGTCACTGTTCCAGCTGGTCCGCGATCACGGTCCGCTGTCCGTCGCGGAGGTTGCCCGTATCGGGATCGCGATCGGCGACGCGCTGGCCGCCGCGCACGCGTTCGGGATTCTGCACCGCGATGTGAAGCCCTCGAACGTGCTGATCGGAACCGACGGCAGGGTGGTCCTGACCGACTTCGGCATCGCGACCCGGGACAGCGACTCAGCTCTCACCGTCACCGGCGTGCTCGGGACGCCGTCCTACATGTCACCGGAACGCCTGAACGGTGACCCGGCAACGCCTGAGGCGGACATGTTCGGCCTCGGCGCGACCCTCTACTTCGCTGTGGAGGGGAAGCCGCCGTTCTACCGGGAGACCTTCGCCGCGATGGTGGCGGCGATCCTGTTCCAGCCCCCCGCACAGACATACCGGGCGGGCCCGCTGGACGATGTTCTCACCGGCCTGCTCGACAAGGATCCGCGCACCCGCCTGACGTCCCGCCAGATGTACGGGCTCCTGATCGGCATCGCCGCGGCACGCCCGCCGGCTGCCCCGCCACCAGGCCGCCAGCCCGGCGGACGCCCGCGGGTCGTCAGCCGTGACGACGTCGGCCCGCGCTACGCCTTCGGCAGCGCCCCTGGGAGCACGACGCCCGAGGTCACAGCACCGGAGATCGCGCCGACCACCCGCGGCTCCCAGACAGCCCCTGATGATCAAGACGATGCGCCCGGCGCGCTCGCACCGCCGTCCAATCTGACCGCCACGCAGGAGAACGGAGCGGTGGTCCTGCGGTGGAGCGCGCCGACGTCGTCCGGCCCGCTCTCCTTCCGCGTCCTGCGCGTGGTGGCGGACCCGGCCGCACCGAGTGGACGGTCCGAACGCAGCCTCGGCATGACCGCCTCCACCGAGCTGTCCGACGCGGGTGTTCCCCACGGCGTGACGGTCTGGCACGAGGTGATGTCGGCGGCCGGCGGCCAGCGCTCGACGCCGGCCCGCACCCAGCCACTGGTGATCGCCCCAGATGTCACGGCGCTGCGCGCCCGCATGGACGGTGACGGCGTCGCCCTGTCCTGGACTCTCGCGGCAGGATACGACGACGTACTGATCGAGCGGACCTTTGACGAGTCGTCGCCGTTTCACGGGGCCACCCGTCGGGTCCGCGCCGCCGGCGGCCGCTATGTCGACCATGACGCGCAGACCGGGGCCACCTATCGCTATCGGGTACGGGTGTCCTACCCGGATCCGCTCGGCGCCCTGGCCCATACCGCGGGCGTGGACGTGGTCGTGAAAGTGATCGCCAGGCCGCGTCCGGTCCTCGATCTGGAGGCGGACGGCGATGGCGCGGTGACCACCCTGCGGTGGACGACCGTTCCCGGCGCGCTGGTGCGGATCTACGTCACCGAGGTGCCCGCCGGCTTACCCGAACGCCCGGCGGACCAGCCGCCTGACGGCGGCCCCACCCCGGCTGATCCGCTCCTCGCGACAGGCCCGTTCGGCGCTGTCGACGAAGAACTGCCCGTGGACTCGCTGGACGGGCACGCGCACCTGGCCGGCTCAAGCCGGCGTGGACGTCTCACCGTGGCCGCTGCCGGCGGGCCGGTCGTATACACCCCGGTCAGTGTCGCCGGCAACAGAGCGGTCGTCGGCCGCTCAACCCACCACCTGCCCACCGGGCCTATCCGTGCGCTGCATGCCGTCGACCGCGGCAACGAGATCGTCCTGACGTTCCAGATGCCACCTGGCATCACCGAAGCCAGGGTGCTGTGGCGCCATGACACGATGCCCACCGGGCCGGACGATCCGGCCGCCCGGAGCGCGAAGGTCACCAACGCCAGCCTGGAAATCAGAGGCGGCTGGCACCTGCGCGCGCCCGACAACGGACTGGTCTACCACTTCGCCGTCTATCCCCTGGTCCGGTCGGCGGATGGGGTCAGGGCGCTGTCCACCGGCACCTACGCGGTCCTTCGCACCGGCTCCCACTGATCATTCGACTCATTCGACCCCGCGCGTAGCCCGCCCGGACGCTTTTCACAACTCAACGGAAACACCATCCGAGCGGCTGGAAACAGCATTTCCCTACCGTCAACAGTTCGGCCTGCCAACAAATACAATATGTTAACTAAATATTTACCGATCGCCGTACGATCAACATAAATCCGGCAATCAGTGCCCATTTCCCTTCCTGTCATCTCATCCCTCGAAGACAAGTACGGGACACAATTCAGATCCCTTCGGGACCACCCGGTGATCCCGCGGGCACGGCAGAGCAGATTACGATCATGAAACTTTTAGCAGCTCACCGACCCGCTCGGATGCACGCCTTTTCGATACAGCACCGCTGGCACCAAATTCCCCAACGGCCGCGACCACGGTCCGGCAAAGCTCTCCCCAGGCACGCAGCAACCGCCCGCCAGGCGCCCATCGGCCGCCAAATAGAGTCTGTTACATGTGGAACTATTGGGAATATCCCCGTGGATGCCACTCCTTGCTCACGAGACAACCAGAACCACGCAAACGGACGCGTGGCGCCATTGCCGGCGCAAGGAGATACCCAACAATTCATCACAGAATTGGCTGTTCGTGCCAATGATCCATTGTCGGCCTTAGGCTGACCCAGCCAACCCGCAGCCGAACCTGTTGGGTGTACCCCCTCCGAACCTGGACTAATCACCCGGGTAGAGTCGTCTCGCCCACGGGGGGAGACCGAAGGGTTACGGTTTTCGCCCCGGGCCGTGGCAGGGCCGGGGCACGAAGGCTCTACAAGAACGCTCGCCCCAACGAGGCGCCAAGACACGGCGTCGGACGAGAGGATCGGATGCTCCAGAACTGGCCAATCCGCTCCAAGCTGGTCGCCATTCTCATCCTTCCGCTGATGGCGCTGACAGTTTTCAGCGCCATCCAGGTCCGGACGAACCTTGAGAGTGTCAGCGCAAGCGATCGGATCCGGACCCTCGCGGGTTTCTCAATCAAGGTCAACGATCTCGCTGATGCCCTCCAGAAGGAACGCAACGCAGCGGGCACGTATGTCGGGAGCGGATTTCGGGTCGGCTTGGACGACGTGCGAGCCACCCGGATCCCGACCGACGCGGCCCTGGAGACGTACCGAACCGACGTCGCGGAGCTTCCCAGCAGCGCAAGCAAGAATCTGCGACCCGTGCTGGAAGCCACCCGCAACCAGCTCGATCAGCTTGCCGCCCACCGGCAGTCGATCGACCTGGGGCAGACTGACCGTGACAAAAACGTCACCTTCTACACCCGAGGAATCACGGATCTGCTGACCGTCGTCGCCCAGGTTGGTCTTGGGTCCGACAACTCGGAACTCATCAACATGGCCGCGAGCCTGAGCAGCATGACGCGGGCGAAGGAGGCCGCCGCTCTCCAGCGCGGCTACGTGGCCGTGATCCTGTTCCTCCACCAGAGCAACGTCGGGGTCGTCAAGCTGATCCAGGCGAATGGCGGCGCGGAGGATGCCTGGATCACGCAGTTCCGCACCACCGCTTCCCAGCGGCAGCAGGACAGCTACGACAAGACGGTCGGCCCGGCCGTGGACGGCGTGACCCGGATGCGTGACGGCACGGTGTTCGCGGCCCAGATGAACCAGCCCATCACCATCGACCCACAGGCGTGGCTCACCGCGGCTGACGACAAGCTCGCCCGGATGGTCGAGGTGGAAAACCAGCTCTCGACCGACCTGCGGAACCGGAGCAACGCGATCGCCTCGACCGCGACCCGTGGCGCCTGGCTCGGCGGTGTCACCGTCGCGCTGGTTCTCGCCGTGTCGATCAGCATTTCGCTGTTCGTGGCGAGCCCGATGATCCGCCACCTCCGGCGCCTGCGGGGAGCCGCCCTGGAGGTCGCGAACAAGAGCCTGCCAGATGTCGTGGAACGGCTCCACCAAGGGGAACAGGTAAACATCGACAACGAGGCGTTCCCCACCGCGAGCCGGACCAAGGACGAGATCGGCCAGGTGGCCGATGCCTTCACCACCGTCCATCAGGTGGCTGTGCGCACCGCTGTCGAACAGGCGGCGATGCGCAAGAGCATCGGCGACACGTTCCTCAACCTCGCTCGCCGCAGCCAGGCTCTCATCCATCGCCAGCTCAAGGTCATCGACGGGCTGGAACGCAAGGAGACCGACCCGGACGAGCTGGCGGAGCTGTTCCGGCTCGACCACCTCGCGACACGCATGCGGCGCCACGCCGAGGACCTCATCGTGCTGTCCGGATCGAAACCAGCCCGCGGCTGGCGCCGGCCGGTCCCGCTCAAGGACGTCGTCCGCGGAGCCGTCGCCGAGGTGGAGGACTACACCCGCGTCAAGGTGCTGCCGATCTCGGGTTCCGCCGTCGGCGGCCACGCGGTCGGTGACGTGATCCACATGCTCGCCGAACTGATCGAGAACGCCACTTCCTTCTCCCCGCCGCACACTCCCGTCCACGTCTCCGGCCACGAGGTCTCCAACGGCTGCGTGGTCGAGGTCGAAGACCGCGGCCTCGGCATGACCGACGAGGAGTACAACGAGGTCAACGAGCGGCTGGGCAACCCGCCACCATTCGACCTCCAGACCAGTGAACGACTCGGCCTGTTCGTCGTCGGCCGGCTCGCCCAGCGGCACAGCATCCAGGTCCGGCTGCGGCCGTCACCGTATGGCGGAACCCTCGCCATCGTCCTGCTCCCAGCGGCGCTGCTGCGCGAGATCGACGCGACCGCCGGCCAGCAGAACCTGGCAATCTACGAAGAGACCTCCGGAGCGGTCTCCGCCGGCTCGTTCACGGACTCGCTCGGCGGCTCCGCCGAACCCAGCGAGTTCGGCGAACTGATGCCGGTGGGCGCGCCGGCCGCGTCCAGCAACGGCGACGGCGATGACCGGCCGCTCATGGACGATCTGCCCGTGTTCGCCACGATCCGTTCAAGCTGGTTCGTCGCCGAGCGGAACGGAGTCGGGAGCTCCGACAACGGTAAGAACGGCGAGCACTCTGGGCCATGGACGCGGCCGGACCCACAACCCGCGTCCGATGCCTGGACCGAAGCTCCGGATACCCCGGCCGAGCTGCTTGACCCATCGAACCGGTGGGGCCAGCCGCCGGGCAATGATGGCCACCAGACCGGACCGACCAGTCGCTGGGAGGAACCGGCCGATACCTCAACACGTTGGACCACCGCGGCGTTCACTGACAACGGCCTGCCCGAGCGGGCCCATGCGCCCGAATCCCGGCCGGTCCCGCCGGCTTCGCCCTTCCCACCCAGCCCAGCCAGCCCACCCAGCCCACGCTTCCCCCTGCCAGCGGCACCATCCCAGACAACATCCTTTCCGCAGGTGGCGGCGTCAGCACCCGCATCGGAGCTGCCACCCGCCACACCACCGACAACGGACGCGGGCCTGCCGAAGCGGAGGCGACGGGCAAGTCTGGCTCCCGAGCTCAGGGGAACACCCGCCAACGAACCCACGGCCCCGCCGCTCCTTGTCGGGCAACGATCACCGGAGGAAATCCGGAACATGATGTCCTCCTTCCAGTCCAACTTCGGCCGCGGCCTGCAAGAAGGACCTAACCCGAACGGCGATGACGCCAGGAAGGTGATGTGATGCGCCATATCGGCCCGGCTGAAAACATGAGCTGGCTGTTGAACAATCTCACGCGGAAAGTACCGGAGGTCACCTACGCGATTGTGCTGTCATCGGATGGTCTCCTGCTGGCCACGTCGAACGGTATGGACCGGACCACCGCCGACCAGCTGGCCGCGGTCGCCTCGGGATTCAACAGCCTGGCCCGGGGGGCCGGGCGGTTCTTCCGCGGCGGCAATGTCCGCCAGACAATCGTCGAGATGGAACAGGGCTTCCTGTTCGTCACGGCCGTCGGCGACGGGTCGTGTCTGGCCATCCTCAGCACGCCTGGGTCGGATATCGGTCTGATCGCATACGAGATGGCCCTGCTGGTCATCCGTGTCGGCGAGTTCCTGACCCCCGAGCTACGTGCCGAGATGCAGGCGGCACTACCGCGCTGAGCGCCCGCCCGGTTGAAGGCGACGCGATTCTCGCTCTGTCGCGTCGCCGGAGACCAGCGGGGACCTGACCCCACGCCCTGATCAGGAGGACCCGTGGACGAGGAGTGGTACGACGAGGACGCAGGTCCGGTCGTCCGCCCCTACGCCGTCACCGGCGGCCGAACGCGGCCGGCGGCCAATCGCGCGCTGGAGCTCGTAGCTCTGGTGTCGACGACAGCGCACGGACGGGCAATGCTTCGGAACCTCGATCCCGAGCAGCAGGACATCGTGCTGCTCTGTCAGCACATCCAGTCGATCGCGGAGATCTCCGCCCAGCTCAGCCTTCCGGTCGGCGTGGCACGCGTCCTCGTCGGCGACATGATCGACGCTGGTCTCGTACACGTCACCCGCCCAACCCGACCGACCGAGCGTCCCGACGTAGCGCTGATGGAGAAGGTGCTCGATGGACTTCAGACCCTCTAGAACAAATACCACCGGCTCCGCACTCAATCCGGTTAAGATAATAATTGCCGGTGGATTCGGCGCCGGAAAAACGACCTTTGTGGGCGCCGTCAGCGAAATACCCCCGCTCACCACCGAAGCGGCGCTGACCTCCGCGAGCCTCGGTATCGACGACACGTCCCAGGTCAGTGCCAAGACCACGACCACGGTTGCCATGGACTTCGGCCGGATCACCCTGCTCGACAGCGTGATTCTGTACCTGTTCGGCACGCCCGGTCAGGACCGCTTCTGGTTCATGTGGGATGAGCTGGTCCTCGGCGCCATCGGCGCCATCGTGCTCGTGGACACCCGCCGGCTCTCGGACTCGTTCCCGGCGGTCGACTATTTCGAGGAACGCGATATCCCGTTCCTGGTAGCGGTCAACCAGTTCGACGGCTCAAAGGCGTACACCCTCGACGACGTCCGCAACGCTCTCGACATCGACGCTCGGCGACCCATCGTGTTCTGCGACGCCCGTCGGCGGGAATCCGTCCGGCAGGCCCTGATCGCGCTGGTCCGCCACGCCCTGGATGTGGTGGCAACCGAGACCCGACAGCGGGGTCTGTTGTCCGAGGCCAGCGCCCACGTCGACTAGCCGGCGCGGGAGAGGAAAGTGCTTGATCTTCTCGGCCTTGATGACGTCGCTCTCGCGGCCTACCGGCTGTGGCTACGCCAAGAGGACCTGACCACCGAGGACGTAAGCCTGACCCTCAGGCTTCCCACGAGCATTATCACGCGGGCCCGCGACAGGCTCATCGAGCTCTCGCTGCTGGTGATGTCCCGAGAGCATCCGGGCCGCCTCGTCGCGGTGCATCCCGAGGTCCCCCTGGAACAGCTGCTGCGCCAGCAACATGATCAGCTCATCCATCGGCAGGAACAGCTCATCCGCGCGCGCCTGCAGGTGAACACGCTGGTCGCCGACTACCTACAGGGGCGTCAGATCGGGGGGCACGGGGAGGCGGTGGAGCGTTTGGACGGCGCCGACGCCGTCGCGATCAAGGCGCGGGAACTGCTGGCCCGGGCGGAACGGGAAGTACTGATGCTGCACACCCAGCCCGGGCGGGAACCGCCCCTCACAGCTACGAGCACACAAGCTGTCCGAGGTGCGCTGGAGCGTGGAATCACCATGCGCGGCATCTACTCCCGCGGGACGCGTTCGGGCGGCATGACCGCCGCACGCATCCGTAACATAGCCGCACACGGCCTGGATCTACGTGTGATCGACGCCTCACCAGCGGATTTTGCCATCGTCGACCGCCAGATCGCTCTCGTCTTGCTGACGCTGGATCCATACGACAGCCATGCGCTGCTGCTGCGCGAGCCGGCGCTGACCAATCTGGCCGTGATGTTGTTCGACCACTTGTGGAAGTTCGCCGAACCGCTGGAGGCCGGCCGCAACGCGCTCGGCACGATCTCCGGTGGCGATCCAGCCGGTGGCGATCCAGCGAACCGCGACACAGACGATCACGATTCCGCCGAACCGGAGGAGCCGACGGAATCCGAGCGTGTGCTCCTGCGGCTGTTGAGCCTCGGCGCCAAGGACGAGGCCGCCGCCCGCCATCTTGGTGTGTCGGTCCGGACAGTGCGCCGGATGATCGCTGACCTGATGCGCCGGATGGACGCCCGCAGCCGGTTCCAGGCCGGCATCCTCGCGGCGGAGCGGGGTTGGCTATAACAGAACCGGCACACTGGAGGCCATACTTGGCATCAAGTTGCCACTACATGTTCCTGCCAGATCAATTTCGAGACACAGGCGGAACAAATAAAGCATGCTGCTACGGGGGCAAAGGCCAGGTCGGGACTGGCTTCCGGGGGCTTATCGCGGTACAGCAAGGGCGGATGCAACAGATCGCTTCGCGGTCCGCTGGACCCGCGTCATCAGATCATCGAAGGCAGCTGGGAGCAGCCGCTGATCAAAGCATAAAACAGGCGTCTACCAGCGGTTCTGGCATATCGTCAGCACATGCCGGCGTCAATGCGACACCGATGTCGCGCACGCTCGTCCGAGTTCTTCCAAGTACAGCTAGGGAGCATGCGTGTCAGTGTTCTACAGCCAGGTCCGCCCAGCTGTTCCCGGACCTTCCCGATGACGCACCGGACCCTTATCGTCGCTCGCATGGAAACCAGCGATGAAACCGCTGTCGCCGACATCTTCCAGGAGTCGGACAACGGCCAGCTGCCTCGTCTGCTAGGCGTCGTCCGCCGCGATCTGTTCAGCTTTCACGGACTGTATTTCCATCTGATCGAGGCGGCTGACGATGTCAGCCACGCGCTGCCCTCGTTTCGTGAACATCCACTGTTCGTGGACGTCAACGCGAAACTGGGGAAACACATCACAGCGTACGACCCGGCAACCTGGAAAAGTCCACGGGACGCAATGGCGCGGAACTTCTACTCATGGGCTGCCGACTGACCGGCTGACC
>NZ_CAKJTP010000019.1:17168-18058 GCF_917627335.1 Protofrankia sp. CiT1
CCCCGACCCTGACCGCCGGCCGCCCCCAGCCACCACCACAAGGGAGAGAACGTCATGGAACATGCCTGGAACACCGACCGGCTGCTCGACTTTCTCATCGAACAGACCGTGCTCGCCCCCGACGACCGCCCGGCGCACCTTGACGTCACGTTCGCCGAGGTCGGGATCGATTCACTGGCGTACCTGCACCTGCAGACCGTCGTCTTCGACGCGTTCGGGATCGAGCTGCCCGCGGAACCGCCCACCGGCTACACCCTCGAACAGATCCTCGCCACGATCAACGCCGCCGGACAGGTCATCGCCTGACAAAACAGAACGAGCCTGGGCGGACCATTGCGCCCACCTGGTGAACCGAATGGAGAATGATGGCCTCACACACGGACAACTCGATCTGGATCGACGCTGACATCGATCTCGTCTGGAAAACAACCAATGATCTCGAAAACTGGCCGGAGCTCTTCACGGAGTACGCCTCGGTAGAAATTCTCGAACACCACGACAAGACCTTCAGGTTCCGGCTCACCATGCACCCGGATGCCAACGGAAACGTCTGGAGCTGGGTTTCGGAACGGACTCTGGACCCGGACAGACACCGCGTCCAGGCGCACCGCGTTGAAACAGGGCCTTTCGAGTTCATGAATATCGAGTGGACCTACGAACCAGAGGGTACCGGCACCAGGATGCGCTGGGTCCAGGACTTCCACATGCGCCCGGAAGCACCCGTCGACGACGCATGGATGACCAGCAATATCAACAACAACACCCGACGAGAGATGGGCGCCATCCGCGACAAGATCGAAAAAGCCGCCCGAGCCACAACGCCGCTCCCCCGCCAGGCCTGACCCCGCGCCTCACGCCTCCGCACAGCACGCCCCCGCACAGCACACCTG
>NZ_CAKJTP010000019.1:18514-34982 GCF_917627335.1 Protofrankia sp. CiT1
CCTCACGCCTCCGCACAGCACGCCCCCGCACAGCACACCTGCTACCCGGCGACGACACCCCCACGTCGCCGACGATTTTGGAACGCTGGCCTGCCCACCCCCAGGGATCCAGGAGAAGCCATGACCGTGACCACCCCCACCACCAGACCGGCCGCGCTGTCGATCCACGCCGTCCCGGCCAACCGCCGTCGCGGCGGCGATATCCGTACCCTACTGTCCCCCGCGACGGTGGGTGCGAAGTCCGGCTTCCTCGGCACGCTGACGCTGCAACCGGGTGAGGTCGTCACCGAGCACTGGCACCCGTACTCCGAGGAGTTCCTGTACTGCGTGTCCGGAGGCGTCACCGCGCGGCTCGACGGCGAGCACACCGCGCTGCCCGCCGAGCACGGGCTCCTCATCCCGATCGGGATGCGGCATCGGATCGTCAACGAGGGCAGCCAGACGGCCTTCCTTGTCTTCCAGCTGAGCCCCTTGGCGCCGCGCCCGGAACTCGGCCACGTGGACACCGAACCGCTCCCCCAGAACTGACGTGCCCACGCTGGAACATCCCATGAAGGAGCCGGAAGTGAGACGGACGGCGATAACCGGCATCGGCGTGGTCGCGCCGGGAGGCACCGGTAGCAAGGAGTTCTGGCACCTGCTGACCGATGGCCGGACAGCCACCAGACGCCTGTCGTTCTTCGACCCGAGCCAGTTCCGCTCGCAGGTGGCCGCCGAATGCGACTTCGACCCGGCCGCGGCGGGGCTGACGCCACAGGAAATCGCCCGTAACGACCGTTTCATCCAGTTCGCCCTCGTGGCCGCGACCGAAGCGGTCACCGATAGCGGGCTGGAACTCGGCGGGGACGCGGACCCCGCCGACCCCGACCAGCCGCTGGTAGCCGTGAGCATGGGCAGCGCGGTCGGCGCGACCACCCGGCTGGAAGACGAGTACGTGATCGCCAGTAACAGCGGGCGCGACTGGCTTGTCGACCCCAGCTACGCATCGTCCTTTCTTTACCACGCCCTGGTCCCCAGCTGTCTGGCCACCGAGGTGGCCTACCGGTTCGCCGCCCATGGCCCGGCACACGTGGTCTCGACCGGCTGTACCTCCGGGATCGACGCGGTCGGGTACGGTCACCAGCTCATCGTCGACGGTGAGGCCGACATCGTGATCGCGGGAGCGTCGGACGCACCGCTGTCCCCGATCTCGATCGCGTGCTTCGACGCGATCCGGGCGACGTCCGCGCGCAACGACGATCCCGAGCACGCCTCCCGGCCGTTCGACGCGACCCGCGACGGGTTCGTGATGGGCGAGGGCTCCGCCGTACTCGTGCTGGAGGAGCTGGCGCATGCGCGGGCCCGGGGCGCCCACGTGTACTGCGAGGTCACCGGCTATGCCGCACGCTCGAACGCCTTCCACATGACCGGTCTGAAGGCCGACGGTCTCGACATGGCCGTGGCGATCTCGGATGCCCTGCGGCAGGGCCACACCGACCCGGCCCGGATCGACTACGTCAACGCCCACGGTTCCGGGACCAAACAGAACGATCGCCACGAGACCGCCGCGTTCAAGAAAGCACTCGGGCAACATGCCTACACCGTCCCGGTGAGCTCGATCAAATCCATGGTCGGTCACTCCCTGGGAGCGATCGGCGCCATCGAGGTCGCGGCCTGCGCCCTGGCGATCGAGAACCGGGTCGTCCCACCCACCGCCAACTGGGCCCGCCCAGACCCCGAATGCGACCTGGACTACGTACCGAACATCGCTCGTGACCATGACGTCACCGTGGCCCTGTCGGTCGGCAGCGGCTTCGGCGGGTTCCAGTCAGCCATCGTTCTCGACCGCGGATCGGATGCCCGGTGATCGCCGCTCGGCCGGCCCTGCGTCCTGTTGTCACCGGTGTCGGAGTGATAGCCCCCAGCGGCATCGGAACCGAGGAGCACTGGCGCTCCACGCTGCGTGGCGAGTTACGGGTAAAACCGATCACCAGCTTCGACGCCAGCCGGTACACCACGACGCTTGCCGGCCAGATCGACGGATTCGACCCCGCTGGGCGCCTGGGCGGCCGACTCGTCCTACAGACCGACCGGTGGACGTGGCTCGGCATGGCCGCGACCGAACTCGCGCTGTCCGACGCCTCCTACGACCCGGCGGCGCACGATCCGTACGCGACCTCGGTGGTGTTCGCGGCCGGGTCCGGCGGCAATGACTTCGGCCAGCGGGAGATCCAGCGGCTGTGGAGCCTTGGCCGCCAGGCCGTCAGCGTGTACCAGTCCATCGCCTGGTTCTACGCGGCGACCACCGGCCAGACCTCGATCAGGCACGGTCTGAAGGGACCGTCCGCGGTTGTGGTCACCGACGCCGCCGGTGGCCTCGACAGTCTCGCGCAGGCCCGGCGGACGATCCGCCGGGGAACGCCGGCCGTCCTCGCTGGCGCTGCCGAGGCCGGCCTCACTCCCTACGCTCTGACCTGCCAGATCACCGGCGGGCGCCTGTCCACCAGCAGCGAGCCGAAAGCCGGCTACAAGCCGTTCGACCGTTCCGCGGGTGGTCATGTGCCCGCCGAGGGCGGCGTGACACTCGTCGTGGAGGACCCGGCCTCCGCGGCGGCCCGCGGCGCGCCGAAGATATACGCCGAGATCGCCGGATACGCGGCGACCCACGACGCGGCCCATCATCGCGACCCCTCGCCGGACCCGCGCTGGTACGCCGAGGCCATGCGCCGAGCGCTCGTCGATGCGGACCTCAACCCGGCCGACGTTGATGTGATCTTCGCGGACGGCGCGGGCTCGCGGGATCTCGACGACCTGGAGGCACGCGCGATCCACCTGGCATTCGGTGCCCATGCGGAGCACGTTCCCGTCACCGCTCCGCAGGGTCTGATCGGGCGGATGTGCGCGGGCGGCTCAGCGCTGGCGGCGGCGAACGCGCTGTTGTCCATCCGCGACGGGGTGATCCCGGCGGTCGGTAACCTCGACGACCCGCTCCCGCAGTACCGCCTCGACCTCGTCCGGGAACCACGTGAGACCCCGGTACGGGTCGCCATGGTCAACGCCCGCGGCTACGGCGGCTTCAACAGCTCGCTGATCCTGCGGGCCGTCGAGACACCCGCGCGGGGGGACAGCTGATGGACTTCGGGCTCAAAGGCAGATCAGCCCTGGTCACCGGCGGTGCCCGCGGGATCGGGCGTGCCGTCGTGCTGGCGCTCGCGCAGCAGGGAGCGTCCGTGATCACTTGCTATGTCAACGAAAGCGATGCGGTCACTTCACTCGCGGACGAACTCAACCGACTTGGCGCCGACGCGCAGCTGGTACGCGCCGACGTGTCGGTGGAAGCGGACGTGAACCGGCTGCTGGAGGCCGCCCGCGACCGCTTCGGGGCGCTCGACATCCTGGTCAACAACGCGGCGGCCGCGACCCAGGCACCGCTGCACCAGCTCGGCCTGGACGAGTGGCGGCGGGTGCTCGACACCAACCTGACCAGCCTTTACCTGCTCCACCGAGCGGCGCACGACCTACTGGCCAATGAAGCGTCGATCATTACCATCGGCTCGGCCGGAGCATTGCGCGGCGTCGCGGACCGCACCCCGTACATGGCCTCCAAGGCCGCTGTCCTCGGCTTCACCAGATCCCTGGCCAAGGAGCTCGGGTCACGCGGCATCCGGGTCAACACGGTGGCCCCCGGTTTCACCGAGACCGACCAGACGGCCGGCATGTCGCCAGCAAGGCGGGCACAGGCCGAGGCGATGACCGCGCTCGGGCGCCTCGCTCGGCCCGAGGAGATCGCCAGCGCAGTACTCTTCCTCGCGGGCGACGCGGCCCGCTACATCACCGGCGCCACGCTGTACGTAGACGGAGGGATCTGATGATCAGAGTAACTCTTACGATGCGTGTCCGTCCCAACCGGGAACAAGATTTCATCGACGTCTGGGAAAAGGTCGCGCTGGCCGCGAGCCGGGCAACAGGCAATCTGCGGCAGAGCCTCCTGCGGGACGGCCCGTGCGCGTTCGTCATCACGAGCGACTGGACGGACCGGGAGCATTTCCAGGCCTTCGAGCGCAGCCCGGAGCAGGACGCTCTCACCGCGCCACTGCGCGACCTGCGAGAGAGCGTGCGGATGGAGGTAGCCGAAATCCTCGTCCACCTGGAAGGAACAGAATGGCGATCGTGAGCGGCGAGACCCTGGCCGATACTAACAGACTGACGATCATCAACCACTTCCGGGCACTGGAGAACGGCGATCTCGAAGGTGCCCTGACAGCATTCGCCCCGGATATGGTTAATCACCGAATGGAGCCCGGCAGCCCACCTGGGCGGGCTGGTCTGGCTGCCACTTTGGGGGTCGTGCTGCGATGCTTTCCGGCCGCCGCCTGGCGGCTGGAAAGCATCGTCGCGGATTCGGAGGTCGTCGCCTCGATGATTGTGATCGAAGGCACGGCGCACGGGGTGATCATGGGAGTGCGGGCCGCTGGTCAGCGGGTGGCCTGGCGACATACCCACTGGTTTCGCATGTCCGGGGGAAAGGTCGTCGAGCATGACGCGATCCGCGACGATCGCGGCCTGCTCCGCCAGCTTGGCATGAACGTACGAGGCCCGCATCCCGGCGGGCTCGGCGGCGGGCTCGGGAGCTCCGAGAAAGGAGCTACGGGCAGCGGGGAACAGGAGAGCGTACCTCTCACCGTCGGATAACCAGCCGTCCACGGCCCGGCTGGTGAGGGCAAAAGCCCTGTCTCCCAAGCCGAACGAAACAGATCAGACAAGCCCCTGCCAGCACCATCACACCGCGCTCTGATTTTCTGCCGAAAACCAGGCCACCGGCCGAGAAAATCATCGTCGCGGACAGGACCAGTGGTGTCATAATCCAGCGGACCGGTTGCCCTTTAACATTCATCCCACCCTAGTTTTATCTCACCCCGTCCCGGCCAGGAGAACCCACCATGAGCGAACATCCTCCCGGAGCGCATTCCGACGGCGCGCGACCAAGCGGGTACATCGACGTCCATCACCATATGTTACCACCCACTTTAAAACGATTGGCGGTCGACCGTAATCTGCTACCACCGGTCGGCGGACCGCCCTTCGCGACCTGGGATCTCGGGGTTGCCCTGGAGACAATGGACATGACTGGCATCGAGCTGGGGCTGGCGTCGGCCGCGATTCCCAGCGAATTCCTCGGCGGGGATGCGCCCTGGGCCGCCGAGATCGCCCGTACCGCCAACGAGTCACTGGCCGAGATCGCCCATCAGCACCCGCAGCGGTTCGGATTTCTCGCCTACGTTCCGCTGCCATTCATGGAAATCTCACTGGCCGAGATCGCCTATGCATTCGACGAGCTCGACGCGGACGGCGTCGTCATGGGCTGCCATGCGGACGGGGCATATCTGGGAGATCCTGCCCTTGACGAGGTCTTCGCGGAGCTGAACCTGCGGCAGACAGTCGTGCTCATCCACCCGTTCAACCTGCCGTCCTGCTCAGTGAGCCCGTTCCCGGCATTCATCGCGGACTTCATGCTCGACACGACGCGGGCAGCCATCCAGCTGATTACTTGCGGCACGCTGGACCGTTACCCGGAAATCTCGTTCATCCTGCCGCACGCCGGCGGCTTCCTGCCTTATCAGGCCGCCCGGCTCACCCTTGCCGCCGCCTTCGGGCATGGTCTCGACGCCAGCACGGTCCAGGCCGCCCTGAACCGCTTTCACTACGATACAGCCGGGCCGATGTCACCATACGCCACACCGACATTACTCGCCTCCGTCAGTGCCACGCGAATCCTTTACGGTAGCGACTACAACGCGGTGCCCGCCGTCGGAGTTTCCGTGGCGTCCCAGGGACTGAAAAATGATCCCAGTCTCGATACGGAAGCATTTCGTCTGATCAGTCGCGAAAACGCACTTCGGCTTTTCCCGGCCGTCGCTCGCCGAGTGGCACCAGAAAATTTCCCGAGAACCGGCTGAACTGCCCGCCTCGATCCGTCTCGACACCTGGTCCCGCAAATATCAGCGCCCGACCGACGAACCATTACTCAAGAACGGGAACTATCATGACCGAGTCCAGTGAAACACCCGAACAGATTCTACGGATCTCCGCCGGCTACATGGCCGCCAAGTTTCTGTTCGTCGCGTCCCGGATCGGCCTGTTCGAGGCGCTGGCGCCGGGCTCGCGCACGGCGGCGCAGCTGAGCACCGTGATCGACGTTCCGGAACGGTCCACGCGGATCGTCGCCGATGCGATGGTGAGCGTCGGCCTGGTCAACCGGGAGGGCGACGAATACAGCAACGCCCCAGTCGCGCAGACGTTTCTGGCCGGCGCCACGCCGGCTGACCGGCGCCCCATGCTGAGGTGGTGGGACCAGATCAGCTATCCCACCTGGCAACGGCTTGAGGCCGCGGTGCGCACGGGCGAACCGCAGACAGAGCCCCTGTCCGCGGCGGAGCAGACAATGCTCTCGCTCGGAATGGAGGTCAGCACCAGCGCCTCCGCGGCGGCGCTACCCGGTCGCTACTCCTTCTCCGCCCATCAGCGCCTGCTCGATCTGGGTGGCGGTACCGGTTCGTTCGCGCGCGCGGCACTGGGCCGCAATCCGCAGCTGTCCGCCACGTTGTTCGAGCTTCCCCAGACCGCGGTCGTGGCTGCGCGGCATGTCGACGGGTTGGCTGACCGGGACCGGCTGACCATCGTCGAGGGCGATCTCTTCAACGATCCGATACCCAAGGACCACGATGTGCTGCTGCTGGCGAACGTGATTCATCTCTTCCCACCGGACCGCAGCCGGATTCTGCTGAGCCGGGTCCGGGCGGCGGCCCCTGACGGGGCCCGTCTGTTGCTGGTCGACCTGTGGACCGATCCCACCCACACCGACCCCGCGTTTGCGGCACTCCTCTCGGGTGAATTCCTGCTTGTCGGCGGTGGCCAGGCCTACAGCGTCGAGGAAGCCGCCAAACTGCTGGCGGACACCGGTTGGCGGTTCGACGAGCACCGGCCGCTGGCCGGTCCGGCCTCGCTTGTTCTGGCCACGGCCGGATAGCCTTCTCGGCGCCGTCCGTGGAAGATCAAAAAATAGCTGACGCAAGGAGGTCGTCGATGACCGCGCGTATTCTTGTCTTCGCGAATGTCGCCCCGGCGGTGGCGAACGAGTTCGAACTGGCTTATCTACAGGTCACCGCACGGATGAAGGGCACGCCCGGTCTCCTCGGTGACGAGCTCCTGCGAGACCCCGACGGCTCCGGCCGTTACCTCCTGCTCAGCGAGTGGGAGAGCGAAGAGCAGTTCCTCGCCTGGGAGACCGCACCGGGCCACCGTGAGATCACCAGCCCGATGACGCCGTACTGGTCCGGGAGCTTCGAACGCCGGATCTACAACATCGCTGCCCGGCTTGAGCACGGAGCCGCCACCAGCTGAACATCGGTATGCCCGTCACACTGGCATACCCGTCCGGCCACCCGCCCGTTGATCGACGGCCGGGTGGCCGGACCAGCATATGGCCACAATACTGGATTTGCCGGATGCATGGGCCTTGCCGGATTCCAGTCTTTTCTACCGACTGGACCATGACGACCGATAGCGACCGGTCAGATCACGGCGACGAGATTGGCCGTGGATCCCGGCGGCTCAAGGCCATCCCAACGGGTCAAGGCCAGCCGACACGAGCCCGGTGACAAAATCCAATCAACGGGTGATCATAGCAATACAGACATAACAGGTTAATTCGTTTATCTTGGGTACTTTTTCCAGCCCGCCGCCTGACCCAGCTGTCACCAGGTCAAGGCGCCCACCTGGCAGGGCATAAACTGGCCATCCGAAGGTGACGCGAGGAACCTGGTCGCGGTTGGCGAACCCCGAGCCGATACCTTGGCGGAAATAGCCACGGCTCAGTCGGGTCACCGAACGCGGACGAGAACGGCCAGAGAGGTAGCGAATTGTACTACCGGAGCCATGGTGGATCGGCGCACCCGTGCGGACAGCGAGGGAGCGTGTGACCGAGGCGAGCGCACCGGACGACGAGCCAGACGGTGGGCCAGACGGTGGGCTGAACTGGCTCGTCAATAACTTCGTCGGGTCGGTTCCTGGAGTGGCGAGTGCCATCGTCGTCTCGGTCGATGGGCTGCTGCTCGCGGTGTGCGACGGCTTTATCCGCGACCGGGCAGAACAACTGTGCGCGATCTCCTCGGGCCTGCTCGGCCTGGCCCTCGGTGCGGCGACCCTCATGGAGTCCGGACCGGTACGCCAGACAATGGTCGAGATGGACCACGGCACCCTGCTCCTCATGGCCATCAGCGAGGGCGCCTGCCTGTCCGTCCTGGCCGCCAAAACATGTGAAATCGGTCTCGTCGGATATGAGATGACCCGGCTGGTGGCGCGGGCACGCGACTTCCTGACACCGGCCAGGCGCGGCGAGCCACGGAGCCGGCTGGACGTAGGATAACCGCCTGACGAATACGGTCCGGACAGACCCGGCCGCGGCGGGCCTAGATTCTTTGCGGAAGTTCAGGTGAGCGCGGTGACGGACTTCTATCACCGGGTCATTGTCGAGCCCGGGAAACAGCCGCTGTTCCTGCTGCTGGTGGCGTTCGTGGGTACATTTCTGTTCATCCGGCTCAGCGTCCGGATGATCCGGGCGGGGGTTTCCTGGTGGCCCGGAAATGTCGCGGCTGGCGGGACACATATCCACCATATCGTCTTCGGCATCATTTTCATGTGCGTCGCCGGAGTCGGCGCGTTCACCCCGGCAGCCGGCAGATCACCGTGGTGGGACCTGCTCGGAGCGCTGTTCGGTGTCGGGATCGCGCTCGTCCTGGACGAGTTCGCTTTGGTCCTGCACCTACAGGACGTGTACTGGAGCGAGGAGGGCCGCGTCTCGGTCGATGCGGTCGCCCTCGGGGTGGCGGTCACCGGCCTGCTCATTCTGGGCAGCCTGCCCTTCGGGGTCAACGGCCTTGACGACAGCCAGAGCGCGGCGCTGTGGGACTATGTGGCATCACTCATCCTCAACATCCTTCTGGTAGTGATCACTTTTCTGAAGGGCAAACTGCGCCTCGGGACCATCGGGCTGCTCGTCCCCTTCCTCGCGCTCATCGGCGCGATCCGGCTGGCTCGGCCCAACTCGCCGTGGGCACGATGGCGCTATCACAGCGGATCTCACAAAGCCGCGCGGGCCGACAGCCGGGCCATCCGCCACGACCAACGGTGGATCCACCGCAAAGACCGCATCTCCGATCTGATCGCCGGTCGCCCCGACAGTGGGTGACCGGCGCGATGGACACCGCGATGGACACCACGATGGGCACGATGCCGTCCCCGCACAGCTGTGTCGGCGGGGCTGCCCGCCCGCGTCGGCCTTCAGTCGGTTCCCAGACTTGCGTCAGGCCCACATCAGGCTGAGACCCGACGATAGGGCGATGTCGGCGATATCCGTGATGACGGCCAGCCGGGCACCCCGGACGCTCCCCGGCCGCGCCGTCGTCCAGCTCCCGCCCCTGATGATGAGGACCTGAACGTGACCACAACCTTTCCGGACCAGGCGGCCGGAGTTCCCCCCGCACCGGCTGGCCCGGCGGCTACACAGGTCCGGCAGCCACCCGCCCGATGGGCGCGGCGCCTTCTTCGCGGCCGGGAATCCGACCAGCCCTGGGTGCGCCCTGCCCTGCTCGCCCTTCTCACCGCAACCGCGCTGCTCTACAGCTGGGGGCTGGGGAGGTCCGGCTGGGCGAACGCCTTCTACTCCGCCGCTGTGCAGGCCGGTTCGACGAGCTGGAAGGCCTTCTTCTTCGGTTCCTCGGATGCCTCGAACTTCATCACCGTGGACAAGCCACCGGCTTCCCTGTGGGTCGCGGAGATCTTCGTACGCCTCTTCGGGCTCAACTCGTGGAGCGTGCTCGTCCCGCAGGCGCTCGAGGGCGTCGCGGCCGTGGGCGTCCTGTATGCGACGGTCCGGCGCTGGTTCTCCCCCGGCGCGGCGTTGCTGGCCGGCGCGGTCTTCGCGACGACCCCGGTCGCGGTGCTGATGTTCCGGTTCAACAACCCCGACTCGCTGCTCGTCCTGCTGCTGGTCCTGGGTGCGTACGCGACCGTCCGGGCGGTGGAGAACGCGAGTACCCGTTGGATCGTCTGGGCGGGCGTCTTCGTCGGTTTCGGTTTTCTCGCCAAGATGATGCAGACATTCCTGGTCGTGCCGGCGTTCGCGCTCACCTATCTCCTGGCCGCGCCGGCACCGCTCCGGCGCAGGATCGGCCAGCTCCTGCTCGCCGGGGCGGCGATGCTCGTCGCTGCCGGCTGGTGGGTCGCGGTCGTGGAACTGTGGCCGAAGAGCTCACGCCCCTACATCGGCGGCTCGCAGAACAACAGCGTCCTTAATCTGATCTTCGGCTACAACGGCTTCGGCCGGCTCAACGGCAACGAAGCCGGCAGCGTCGGTGGCATGGGCGGGGCGGGCGGCACCGGTGGCCGCTGGGGAGCGACTGGTCTGACCAGGATGTTCAACTCCGAGATGGGTGGGCAGGTCTCCTGGCTCATTCCGGCTGCGCTGATCCTCCTGATCGGCGGGCTTGCGTTCGGCTGGCGCGCCCCGCGTACGGACAGGACCCGGGCGGCCCTTGCGCTGTGGGGCGGCTGGCTCCTCGTCACCGGCATCACCCTGAGCCTCGCCCAGGGGATCATCCACCCGTACTACACGGTAGCGCTCGCCCCCGCGATCGGAGCCGTGATCGGTATCGGCGGCACCGGCCTCTGGCACCGCCGTGGCCAGTTCGCCGCCGCTCTGCTGCTGGCCATGGCCCTGGCCGCCACAACAGCCTGGGCCTACGTCCTGCTCAACCGGACGCCCAGCTGGCACCCGTGGCTGCGGCCGCTGGTGCTCCTTCTCGGTGGCGCGGCGATTGTCGCGCTGATCCTCAGCCTCGTGCTCTCGGTGCCGTTGGCTCGCCGGGCCGCCGTGGTGATGGCTGCCGTGAGCATTGTCGCGGGCGCCACCGGGCCAGCCGCCTACGCGGTCGCGACGGCTTCCGCCGCGCACACCGGTGCCATCCCATCCGCCGGGCCCACGGGTTTCGGTGGCCCCGGCCGCGGCTTCGCTGGCGGCCCCGGCCCCGGCCGCGGCTTCGCTGGCGGCGGCTGGATGAACGGTTTCACTGGCGGTGGTTTCGCTGGCGGTAGCATCCCGCCGGGCACGTCACCGGGCGGCCCGGCCGCACAGGGCGGTACCGCAGGTCTGGCCGGCGGCTTCGGCCGGCGGGGCGGAGCCATGTTCGGACGGACAGCCGGTGGCCTCGGCGGGCTTCTCAACGCGGGAACGCCAAGTGCCGCGCTGGTCACGGCGCTGCGGGCGGACGCGGGGCGCTACATCTGGGTCGCGGCCGCCGTCGGCTCCAACTCCGCGGCAGGCGTCCAGCTCGCCACCGGCGACCCGGTGATGGCCATCGGCGGCTTCAACGGAACCGATCCCACGCCCACGCTCGCGCAGTTCCAGGAGTACGTCAGCCAACGAAAAATCCACTACTTCATGGGCGGCGGCGGGATGGGGATGGCGATGGGCGGCGGCCAGCCCAGTGGCACGGCCAGCGCCATCACCGCGTGGGTGCAGCAGAACTTCAGCCAGACCACGATCGGCGGCACAACCGTGTACGACCTGACCACGCCCGCCGGATAAGAGCGCCCAGCAACAGGGGTGTGGATCAAGGAGCGGGGCCGGGGTGCGTGCATCGCGAGGCGTCGCAGGGAGCCACCGGAGGTGTTGGGTGGCGACTGATGCCAACGATGCGAGGTGCGTGCCCCAGCCCCGCGACGCCGCGTCCCCTGTTGCCGGTCGCTCTAGGACCCGCCGGAGCGGGCTCACCAGGTAGGGCGTGCCGCCCACGGTGAGCCCGCCACGCGCCGGGAAATGCGCATGATCAACGGGGATCGCGCGCATAGCAGGGCACAGCCAGGGAAGACCAACCGAGTGACACCAGAACACCATAAAAAATCAATCGATGAGATTATTATTCCCAATAATAACAAAAAATCCTTTTCGTGAGCATCCGATCCGCCGCGCCCAGGATGATCAGCGTGAACCCGGTGGTAAGACAGGTCCCAAGAGCTTCTGTGCCCAACATCGCAATTAGCTACACGTTGTTAGGCTTTGGGCCTACCAACCCGGCCGCCACAGGCCGGTGCCAGCCGATCCCATCCGATCATCGATCGCTACCCCGGGGAGGTCTGGGATGTCAACGCCAAGAGTGCTCGGCGTCGTGCTGGCCGGTGGTGCGGGCAAACGGCTCGCACCGCTCACCGCCGACCGCGCCAAACCGGCTGTCCCGTTCGGCGGCCTCTACCGGCTGATCGATTTCGTCCTGTCGAACCTGGCCAACGCCGGCTACCTGCGGATCTGCGTTCTCACGCAATACAAGAGCCACAGCCTGGACCGGCACATCACCACCACGTGGCGGATGAGCGACCTGCTCGACAACTACGTCACGCCGGTGCCCGCACAGCAGCGGCTCGGACCCCGCTGGTACACGGGATCCGCGGACGCCATCCTGCAGTCACTGAACCTCATCTACGATGATCAACCGGATATCGTGGTCGTGTTCGGCGCCGACCACGTCTACCGAATGGACCCGCGGCAGATGGTCGGACAGCATCTGGGCAGCGGGGCCGGAGTGACCGTTGCGGGGCTGCGTGTGCCCCGGATGGAGGGGACACAACTCGGTGTGATCAGTCCGAGTGCGGATGGTCGCACAATTGACGCCTTCCTCGAGAAGCCCGCGGATCCTCCGGGCCTGCCGGACGCGCCCGATGAGACGTTCGCCTCCATGGGCAACTACGTCTTCTCCACCGACACCCTGATCGAGGCGCTGCGAGCCGATGCCACCGACGACGACAGCGTCCACGACATGGGCGGGAACATCATCCCGATGCTGGCGAAGGAAGGCATGGCACAGGTCTACGACTTCGCTGACAACGACGTGCCAGGAGCGAGCGAACGGGACCGGGGCTACTGGCGGGATGTCGGCACCCTCGACTCCTACTTCGACGCGCACATGGATCTGTGTGCCTTCGATCCGGTGTTCAACCTGTACAACCGGCACTGGCCGATCCTGACGAACGTCCCGTCCCTGCCGCCGGCGAAGTTCGTGCACGAGGAACCAGGCCGTACCGGCATGGCGCTCAACAGCGTCGTCAGCAACGGAGTGATCATTTCCGGCGGCCTGGTACGCCGGTCGGTCCTGTCGCCGGGAGTACGGGTGAACTCCTGGGCGCAGGTCGAGAACGCGGTCGTACTGGACAACACGATCATCGGACGGCGCGCGGTGGTCCGCGACGCGATCCTCGACAAGAACGTGGTGGTACCGGAAGGTACGCAGATCGGGGTGGACAAGGAACACGACATCGCCCGCGGATTCACAGTCAGCCCCGATGGCGTCACGGTCGTCGGGAAAGGTGTGACGATCACCGGCTGAGCCCGACAATCACCGACTGAGCCCCGTCCTGGATGCCTGAAGGGCAGGTAATGCGCGTCTCGTTGCTGACCAGGGAGTACCCGCCGGAGGTCTACGGCGGCGCCGGAGTGCACGTCGAGTACCTTGCCCGCGAGATCTCCCGGTTCGTGGAGCTGACCGTGCACTGCCAGGGGGCCGACCGGGTGGGCTCGGACGGTATCGCGGTGCGCGCCCACCGGCCGTGGGAACAGCTGGCGGACGCGGGTGACGCCCTGCGGACGGTGTCGGCCGACCTGTCCGCGACCGCCGCCGCCGCCGGCGCCGACCTGGTGCATTCACACACCTGGTATGCCAACCTGGCCGGGCATCTGGCGTCGCTGCTCTATGGGATCCCACATGTGTTGACCTCACACTCGTTGGAACCGCTGCGGCCGTGGAAGGCCGAACAGCTCGGTGGCGGCTACGCGCTGTCATCCTGGTGCGAACGGGTGTCCATCGAGTCCGCCGCGGCCGTCATCGCGGTGAGCGAGGGCATGCGGGCGGACGTCCTGTCGGCTTATCCGGCGGTCGATCCGGCGAAGATCCATGTCATCCGCAACGGGATCGACACCGATGAGTACGTGCCAAGCCCCGCGACCGACGTCCTCACCCGGTACGGGGTGGACCCGGAACAGCCATCCGTGGTGTTCGTCGGTCGGATCACCCGCCAGAAGGGAGTACCAGTGCTGCTGCGGGCCGCGGCCGAGCTCGACCCGCGGGCGCAACTGGTGTTCTGCGCGGGCGCGCCCGACACCCCCGCGCTACTGACCGAGGTCACCGACCTGGTGGACGGGCTGCGCGACACCCGCAAGGGACTCGTATGGATCTCGGGCATGCTGAGCAAGCCCGACATCATCGGGCTGCTGTCGCATGCAACCGTGTTCGTCTGCCCGTCCGTGTACGAACCGCTCGGGATCGTCAACCTGGAGGCGATGGCCTGTGGCACGGCCGTGGTCGCCTCCAGGGTCGGCGGTATCCCCGAAGTGGTGGATGACGGCGTGACCGGGCTGCTCGTCCCGCCCAGCGACCCGGCGGCGCTCGCCGCCGCCGTCAACGAGCTCCTCGCGGACCCGGTGCGTGCCACCGCGATGGGCCGAGCCGGCCGCGACCGGGCCGTCACCGAGTTCGGCTGGCCGGCCGTGGCCGAGAAGACCGCCCGCCTCTACGAGACTCTGGTCTGACCCCGGCCAACGTGCCGCTGGTGTCAGGCCATGCCGCTGGTGTCAGACCACGCTGAGGGCTGCGGGTAGGTCCGCGCGCCCGGTGAGCAGCAGGAGGATGTCGGCGGCGTCGGGGAGCGCCGCGGCGATGCCGGCGGCGAGCAGCAGGCTGCCACCGATGGCGGTGCCGAGGCTCGCCGGTGGCGGGACGTCCAGCGCACGAGCCAGATCCAGGGTGTGGACGGTGAGCTCAAAGGTCCGGGTGGGCAGGTAGTCAGCCAGCCTCATAGCGCCGAGCGCAGTCATGACGACCGCGTCGTCGGGGCTCTCGCGCACCAGCTCGCGCACCCGGTTGGCCAGCGCCGTAACCGCGTCCGACGGGTCGTCACCGAGTGCCGCGCCGGCATCACGGCCACGTTGGGTCACGGCCGCGGGGTCCGCCAGCCCGATACGCACCGCCAGATCCCCGCTTCGTACCGCCAGGTAGTAGCCGACGGCATCTATGCGATCAGTCTGAGCGCCGGCGCCCGCATCAACCACGCCGGCCGGTGTCCCCAGGTAGGTCTCCACGGTCGACAACGCCCGGCTCGTGTGCCCGACCAGGTCGCGCACGGACCACTCACCCAGGGCCGGGGCCGTCCAGCAATCATCGCTGATTCCGGTGACGAGGGACACGAACGCGCTGGCCGCATGCTCGAAACAGGCCCGCGTTTCGTGGGGTCCGGTGCCATGCACCTGTCGAGTCATAGCCCTTCGAGACCATCAAGGTCAACACCTGGGCGTATCCCTCCGTCACCTCGCGATCCATCCGCCCGTACGCCGCTCCCTTTTAGGGGGATATCTATGTGTAGCCGATCAGAGCGGATGTGGCTCGCCAGGTCGCCGGCGACGGAGTGTGGCGGCGCCTGGTCACCGACCCCGTCGACGGCAAGCTGCTGGACTACGGCCAAACGACGTACCGGCCGCCGGCGGACCTCACCCGGTTCGTCCGCCCTGTCCTCGGGCGCTCTTATCACGCGCCGACACCGAACCCTCTACCAGACTCGTAGGCAGAGACGTTCGGAGCAGCGGGCCAGGATGTTCGGCGCAAAGCAGTCATGACCATGGGGGCGTGACGCGAGGGCGTGAGCGTGGGGGCGTGACATTGCCGACTTCCGGCGCTGTGCCCAAGCTTGGATGCTGCAACGACTCATCCGGGCTGGTAACTGTTGTAAGAGTGACCAGTGTTCTTCTGTGGCCCGGGACAGTCGGGCCGAGTGCGGGCACGCCGCCGCGCATCCCAGGCTCGGTGCGTCGAACCAGCTCGGTCGACGCCCTGCGCCCGGACGGCCTCGAAGGCCCGCTCATCCTTGTCGGCAGGGCCCGCGACATCCGCACGACCGCAGACCGGCGAACCACAGACTCCGATCCGGAGCTCGTGGCCGAGGCAAGTACCCGAGTCGCGATCGACTACTTCGGCCAGCGCCTGGTGACCGCGGTTTCCTGTGAGCCCGCGACGGCGGGCACGGACACGCTGGTCGGTACCCGGGCTGGCTCCGGCTTCCGCACGGCGCTGGACCGGGCTGTGCCCCAGCTGACCGCCGACGGCACCCTGCTCGGCCTCCTCCTCGACGAAGTACCCGTCGTCACCCTGATCTCAGGGTCGGCCATCGTCCGCGTCTCCGGCAAACGACCGCGGAACACAATCATGCCACCCACGGATGTCTGCGCAGGCTGGAAGGCCGGTGGCGTGATGGACGTGAGCCAGCGCGAAGGCCGCTTCGCTCTTCTCGGCATCGGACCGTCCGCCCCGGCGCTGGAGGACGCGACCGATCCGCTGGGCTGGCACACGATGCCAGATCTGCCACCGGGAAGCATCCGGCGGCGGCGCAGGAT
>NZ_CAKJTP010000019.1:35234-41176 GCF_917627335.1 Protofrankia sp. CiT1
GGGCTTTTTCGTGACACGTTCTGCGAAGCGGACGGTACTCAGAAAGTAATCCACGAATATGCTGTCAGGGCGACGGTCGACCTCGCAACCGGGACGATCCGCTCGACCAGCGCGACGCCCCATGTCCTTCCCGGCCCGGACTGCCCGGTCGCCGCGGCAAGCGCCAGCCGTCTGGTCGGCCAGGGCCTGCTTGGGCTCCGCGACGTGCTGCGCGCGGACCTGGCCGGACCGACGACCTGCACCCACCTCACCGACCAGCTCCGTGCGCTCGCGGACATGCACGCGCTGATCCCCCTGTTGCCGTAGCGGGCGGTCGGCCGCAGCTCAGGCACATCATTCACCGTTTCAGGTGAAAACAGTAGGAAGTCATTCATCTGGACGACCATGCCGCGTGAGTTGATCGGTCCAGTGTCACATGTCGTGAAGACACCACGCATGGGGATACCCGATCGCCTCGCCGAGCGGATGAGCATGGCCGAACAGCACGACTGGCTGGTGGCCCAGCGCCCGTCCCGTCGTACGCTGTTCCGCGCCGGCGCAATCGGGGCCGGCGCGCTCCTCGCCGGCCCCAGCCTGCTCGACTCGGCGGCGTTCGCCACAACGCCAGCCGCAGGAGCAGCGAGCCCGACGCTGGTCACCACCAACTCCACCGCGGACGGAGCGTCGGTCGCCCCGTTCGCCCGACACCTCGCGTTCGGCGCGAACCCACGCCGTCAGATCCGCGTCGGCTGGCAGGTGCCGACCCCCGTCAGAAGGCCGTTCCTGCGCATCGGCACCGACCCGTACAACCTGTCCGGGCGCATCCCGGCCGAGGTCCGTCCGCTGCATTCGGAGGTGCCGGGAGCGGCGGGGCCCGTCGACCAGTACTACCTGCACGTCGAAGTGGACCGGCTGCGCCCCGACACCACCTACTACTATGGGGTGGGCCACCAGGGCTACGAGCCCGCCACCACCGTCGGCGCCCTCTCGACGGTGCGCACCGCGCCCCAGCGGGGCCGCTGGAATACGGATCCCTTCACCTTCACGGCCTTCGGCGACCAAGGCGTCAGTGCCCACGCGCTGGCCAACGACGGTGTCGTGGCCCAGCAGAACCCCGCTTTCCACCTGCTGGCGGGCGACATCGCGTATGCGGACCCGAGCGGCCGGGGCCTGCCGGTGAGCGCCACCGGCGCGAACGGGACGGACGTGTTCAACCCAACCATCTGGGATGCCTACCTCGGGCAGATCGAAGCGGTCGCCTCACGGGTGCCGTGGATGGTCGCGACCGGCAACCACGACATGGAGGCGCTGTACTCCCCGGACGGCTACGGTGGCCAGATCGCCCGGTGGGACTTCCCCGGCAACGGCCCGCAGGCCTGCCCGTCGGTCTACTCGTTCATCTACGGCAATGTCGGAGTGATCAGCCTCGACGCCAACGACGTCTCGAACGAGATTCCCGCGAACCTCGGCTACAGCGGCGGCTCCCAGACAGCCTGGCTGAAGGAGCGGCTGGAGTTCCTGCGTCACCAGCCCGACGTCGACTTCATCGTCGTCTTCTTCCACCACTGCGCGTATTCGACGACGAACGCGCACGCCTCCGAGGGCGGCGTACGGGCCGCGTGGGTGCCCCTGTTCGACACCTACCGTGTCGACCTCGTCATCAACGGCCACAACCACATCTACGAACGCAGTGACCCGCTGCGTGGCGGCAGCCCGACCAAGGTGGTGCCGATCGGCGGAACCGTCCACCCGGACACCGACGGGACCACCTACCTGTCGGTCGGTGCCGGCGGGCGCAGCCTGTACAGCTTCCCGGCCCCGGACAGCTACGCCGGGCATGTGAACGACCTTGCCTCAGTCAACACCTACTCGTGGACGGGCGTCGGGGTGAAGACAGCTGAGGTCGTGACCTGGTCCCGGGTCCGCTACACCGGCTTCTCGTTCGTCGCCGTGGACGTCAGGCCCGCGAGCGCCGGCCAGCCGGCGACGCTGACCGTCCGCGCGATCGCCGAGAGCGGCGCGGAGCTCGACCGCGTCACGATCGTCCGTACCGCCGGACTGTGCACCCTCGGATCCCGGGGCGTGCGCGGCCCGCAGGCCGACTTCGACGCATCCTGATCTGGAGACATCCTGATCTGAAGGCATCCTGATCTGGACGCATCCTGATCTGGACGCATCCTGGCCCAGAATCATTAGCATGATCATGTTGTCGGGTCCCACCGGTGTGATCCGGCAACACGATCGGTTACCGCGTCCGTGTGGTCCATGATCCCGGCGCCTGGGCCTGCGGCCCGATCCCGTGCCGCCACACCCTCGACGACGCTCATGAACTCCACGGTGAGGGCGGCCAGCGCGTCGTACTGCCCCTTGTAGCCGTACCGCTGCCGTAGCGTGCCCCAGTCATTGAACTCGGCCGCGGCCGCTATGTCACCGGACTCCGGGATCCTGGACTCGAACACGTGGAGCCCAGCGCCCTGCCCGCTTCGCTGGAGGTAGTCCGCCATCTGCTGGTGCAGGGTCACCTCGGACCGGTACTTGCTGATGACAAGGCCGATCGTCGGGATGTCGACGCCCACACCGGCGGCGAATTTCGTGATCCTGGCCCGGACCTGTGGTATTCCGTAGGTCGACATGAAGTCGGGGACAGCCGGGATGATGTAGCCGTGCGAGATCCTCAGCCCGTTCAGGGTGAGCACGCTCAGATTCGGCGGGCAGTCCACGAGAATGTAGTCGTAGCCACCGGCTATCTTCTCGAGCTGCCGCGCCAGCAGCTCCACGGGGTTGTGGACGAGATCCCTGGACGGGACGAGCAGACGGTCCTGCAGGTCGATGAGGTCGAGCGAGGACGCCAGCAGATCGACCTGGGTGACGGTCCGCACCGGGGACACGTCCCGCTGCAGGGCAGCGTCGATGTCGAACCGGCTTCCGGCCGGCCCCGGCTCCACCGCGTCGCGGAAGAGGGTGGCCAGCGTCCGGTCCGAGTCGTTGAGATCCTTCCACTGTGCCTCGCCGATCATATAGATCGTCAGGTTTGTCTGCGGATCAAGATCAACAAGCAGTACCCGCTTGCCGTGCTCCGCCGCCATGACCTCCGCAAGGGCAGCCGTGATCGTCGTCTTGCCGACGCCACCCTTCAGGTTGATCGTCGAGACGATGTACGCCACGTCCATGCCCTCGTTTTCCCTGACCGGTCAACGCTGATAACACAAGCGCTGAGGACAGCGGATCCGCGTCATCAGGATGACGGATCCGCTGTCTGCTTCCGTCGTCCGACCTTGGGCTCGATCCGGCGGATCATATAGGCGGTCACGGTCAGGGCGAGGACACCCACCACGGTGCCAACGCTGACGTCGGTGAGCCAGGTCACGGCGTTGTGGTTCCACAGCGGGTCCGGTGGATCACCCAGCGGCAGCCTCCTGGCCGGGTTGGCCGCCTCGGGGCTCACCCTGCCCAGCTGGGCCACCTTGTTGAGGTCGACGGTCGAGGCGAGCGCGGCAAAACCCCAGCGCGCCGGCGCGATCCAGCTGACCTGCCCAAGTACCGGACGTCCCACCGCCGACACGAGCCCGCCGCAGAGCACGAGCTGAGCCATGGTGATAAGGACCAGCACGGGCATGGTCTTGTCAGCGCTGTCGACCAGCGTCGAGACAAGCAGGCCGATCATCATCGAGGACAGCGCCGCCACGAGCACCGCGACGAGACACTCCGCGAGCGGGGAACCGAGCAGCACGGAAGCGGTCGGCATCCGGCCCAGTAATCCGATCAATGTGAAGATCGCGCACTGACAGGTCGTGATCGCGGCCAGGACGACCACCTTGGAACCCAGGTAAGCGGTACGTGACAGGCCGATCGTGCGCTCCCGCCGGTAGATCGGCCGTTCCTTGACGAGCTCACGAACCGAGTTCGCCATCCCCATGAAGCATGCGCACAGCACCAGCACGACGAGCACCTTGGTCGCGTCCGGGTTCGGCACCGGCAGCGCGGCGAGACCGTCCCGGGCCGGGATCACCCGCGGAATGATCCCCAACAGGAACGGAAAAGCGATGATCAGCCGAAGATAGGAACGGTCCGCGAGCACCACCCGCAGGTAGCGGCGGGTGAGGGTGGACAGCTGTGCCCGCACCGGCTGCTGGCGGACGCTGGGCAGCGTCGCCGCGGTCCGCCGAACCACCGGCGCGACCACAGCGGACGGGACGTAGTACTCCGACGCGCGGAAACGGGCCGCGAGCACCTCACCCGCGGTGGCCTCCAGCTCCCGGAAGACAGCGACGAACTCCTTGAAGTCCTTCTTGTCGAAGAACCGCAACGCACCGGCACTCGGGCCGAAGTAAGCCACGTGGCCGCCGGGCGCGAGCACCAACAGATAGTCACATAGATCAAGAAATAGCACACTATGAGTCACAACAATCACTGTGCGGCCTTCGCTGGGAGCGCTGGCGGCACCGTCGCTGCCCCGGGCGAGGGAGTGCAGCGCCTCCATGACCGACTGGTCGTTGGCCGGATCCAGCCCGGAGGTCGGCTCGTCCAGGAACAGCAGTGTCGGACGTGTGAGCAGCTCGAGCGCGACGCTGGTCCGCTTGCGCTGGCCGCCGGACAGCCGGCCGACCGGTGTGTCCGCATGGTCACGCAGCCCCAGCTGAACGACGACCTCGCTGACCCGGGCACGCCGCTCATCCGCTGTGGTGTCAGCTGGAAAGCGCAGCTCCGCACCGTACTCCAGGGCCTGGCGAACGGTCAGCTGGTTGTGCAGGGGGTCGGCCTGCGGGACGTAACCGATCCGGCGGCGCAGCTCGTCGTACTCGGCATAGAGATCCCGGCCCGCGTAGCGGACCGTGCCGGCGTCGGCCGGACGAAATCCGGTGAGCGCGTTGAGCAACGTCGACTTGCCCGCGCCGCTCGGACCGACCACACCCAGCAGCGACCGGGCCGGCAGCCGGAAGGTGACGTCGCTCATGAGCTGCTTGGCACCAGCCCATACCGACAGGCCCTGCACTTCGAACGTAACGTCGCCGCTATCGACGTACTCGACCAACGTGTCACCGTCAAGCTGGAACAGATGATGGCCGATGGCGACGACATCACGTTGCGCCACGGGCGCGTGCGTCACCCTCCGGCCGTTGACAAACGTGCCGTTGGCTGAGCCCAGGTCGACTACCTCGACGTCACCGCGTCGCGCACGGCCTCGACCGGTATGGGTGGTACCACCGGACCCGTGGGTGTCGACGCGAAGCTGGGCATGGTGCCGAGAGGCCAGTAAGTCGTCCACAACCAGATCGTTGTCGCGGGAACGGCCCATGGTCACCTGCCCTGGGCGCAGCTGGTGAACCTTGCGCTCGTCACCGATGAACGGCTGCTCAGACGTGGGCGGACCCGGATCGTCGTCGCTTCCCGCGAGCGCGGTGGGCGGGTCGGCTGGTAGCTCGACCGGCCCCGCTGGGACGGGCTGCCGCGGCCGCGGGATGAGAACGACCTCCGGCCCGTCCACGGCGCCGAGACGGATCCGCACCTGTGCCGCGCTCACGCTGAGGTTGCCCACCCGCCGGCCGTCCTGCCAGAGGCCGTTGGCACTGATGTCGCGTACCTGCCAGCCTTCCGCCCCTGCCTCCAGGACGAGGTGACGCCGCGACACCCGGCCATCGACGATGACGACGTCGGCCTGGCGGGCCCGCCCCACCACGTATGGTCCATCGCCGGTCAGGACCACCTGGCCGGCCGGAGTGTTGACCTGTAGCGCGGTCCCGGTCCAGTCCACCTGCGTTTCTCTCCCCCCGTGGCCGGAGGTTGTCGGCCTCCGGCCACCGTTGGTGTGCCTCCGCGCACCTGAGAGAGGCGTGCTCGCGTGGCCTGTGGTCAGCTGAAAGAGATCTTAACCGCCGCGACCCCACGGAATTGTGTCTTTTCGATGAAACAGGCCGGTAACCGCCGCGGCCGGCACCGGCTGGCGGCACGGACGTTCGAGTCGG
>NZ_CAKJTP010000019.1:41954-52680 GCF_917627335.1 Protofrankia sp. CiT1
CGGCGATCTCCAGGATGGCCCTGTCGGCCGGATGGCAGCATGTACGCTACCCCCGTCCGGGGGCACACTTCGGGAGAAACCGCGGAGAAGCCCGCCTTGTTCGTATTGAAGTCGTTTCGCCCACTTGAAGCGTCTTTTGTGTTTCTCGCGACACTCGCCGGCCTCCTCGCCTGGTCACTACCGGATATAACCGGCCAGACGCGGGCGGTGGGAAATGTGACGGGCACCGCCAATCGTATATCACCCCGACCGGCCGTATTCGGCCAGACCGGAAAGCTCGTGTTCGGCCTTGGCCCCTCCCTCGACAGCGACTCGACATCGCCCGTCGCCAACCAGCTGGGGATGTTCACAACCTGGTACAACAGCCCGAACGACTTCGGTTTCATGACTAACTGGGCGAAGGACCTCATTCCACAGGTTTACGCCAAACGACGGGCGATCCACCTCGTGGTGTGGCTCGGCGGGGCCGGTCAGGTCGCGACGGTCCAGACCAAGTACGGCCCAGCGTGTGGTCGCGACTACCCACTGTCATCATCGTTCCTGGGTGACACCAGACGGCTCGCGCAGATATTCGCTGGCCCGGCGGACGGAGCGCCCCTCTACGTCACGCTCTTCACCGAGCTACAGACCTATCCGTGCCAGGCCAACACCTGGGCGGCCACGCCCGAGGTGACCAACTACTACCTGAAGCTGAAGGACCAGTACACCGCGGCAATGGGCATCTTCCACTCCATGGCGCCAAACGCGAGGGTCTCGCTCGGCTGGGGTGGCTGGCAGGCCCGCTGGGACGACCCGGCAAAAGGCGGCGGAAAATCGCTGATCGGGCACTTCGACGACGTGCTGCGTCAGTCGGACTTCCAGAGCTTCCAGGCGATGGACTCAAAAAGCAATGTCGACGATATCCGCAGGATGACGCAGATCCTCGGTGGGTATGGCCCGGTCATGGTCGCGCACTACAAACCCGACGACGGCTCGACCGCCACCTGGCATGACGATCTGCGGACGATTTTCACCGACGACTACGTACGGCAGATTACCGCCGCGGGCCTGTTCGGGTTCAGTTTCATGGACAGCAAACAGCTGAGCGCCGATCCGGGCTCACTGCAACTGGTCAGGAACGCCGCCACCCGGTATGGCACCCAGCCAGGATGAGCATCCAGCCAGACTGAGCCCAGCCAGACCGAGCCCATGACGTGAAGATCACACGCACCCTGCGAAGCTTGTCCGGGTCGGTTCGCACGCGGCGGACTGACCAGCCCGCCGCGGCGGCCGGCCCTCGAGCCAGGGGTCCCCGGATCGTCACGAAGCGACTATCCGGGGGATGGCATGCAGCGACTCGACGACACCGCCGGCGGAGATGCCCGATGGGTCGTGTCCGCCGGTGATGTCGTCGACACGCTCGAGTGCGGGCACCGGCTAGCGCTGTCCCATGCCCGCGCGGCCGGCGTGCGCCTCGACGGCACCGGCGCGGAGGTCACCACGTCCGAAGCGGACGACCTGCTGGTACGCCACGGTGACGCCCACGAACGGCGCTGGCTGGAGCGGCTCGTCCACATCTTCGGCGCGGATGGCGTCCGGGTGATCGAACGGCCTGACAACACCCTGACCGCGCTGGCCGCGGCGAGGGATCAGACCCGCGACGCCGTCGCCGCCGGCGTCGCCGTCATCTACCAGGGTGTCCTTTTCGACGGTTCCTTCCAGGGCCGGCCCGACTTCCTGATCGCCACGCACCTCGACCCGCTCACCGGCGCCCACACCGGCGCCCCGGCAAACGGACGCTACGAGCCGTACGACGCCAAACTCGCCCGCCACGCCCGTCCTACCGCGGTGCTGCAGCTCACCGCCTATGCCCAGGCGCTGCCGACGATCGGCGTAGACGTCGCGCGCCACATCCATCTGCTACTCGGCGACGGCCGGCTGGAGTCGCTGCGGGCTGACGATATCGCGCCCCTGATCAGCCATGCCCGGACCCGGCTGGCCTCGCGGCTCGCGACCGAACCCGCGATCCCGACGCCCTCCTGGGCTGATCCCCGGCCCGCATGTGAGACCTGCGCGTTCGCCGGCCACTGCGAGAAAGGGCGGGAGGCTGCCCGTGACCTGTCGCTGGTCGCCGGCCTGCGCACCGATCAGCGACGCAAGCTGCGGGCCGGCGGGATCAGCACGCTCGAACAGCTCGCCGCGGCCGGTGACGACCAGCGCCCGCCGTCGATGGCCGCGGCGACCTTCGCCGGGCTACGGCTCCAGGCGGAGCTACAGGCCATCCAGGATGCCACCCGCACCGATGACGACCGGACCGGGACCGTGACCGTCCGGGTGGTCGCCCCGGACGGGCTCGCCTCCCTGCCCGCCCAGGACCCCGGTGACATCTACTTCGACATGGAGGGCGACCCATACGCGCTGGGCAACACTGGTCTGGAGTACCTGTTCGGGGCCGTGACCCCGACCGGTACCGGGGACGGCGCCCAGGAGCTCTTCCATCCGTTCTGGGCACATGACCGGCCAGCGGAGAAGCGCGCTTTCGAGCGGTTTGTCGACTGGGCGGCCGCGCGGCTCGCCGACCATCCGCAGGCGCACATCTACCACTACGCCCCGTATGAGCCGAACGCCCTGAAACGGCTGGCCGCCCGCCACGGCACCCGCGAGCGGCAGGTCGACGACCTGCTTGCCGGGCACAGGCTCGTCGACCTCTACACGGTTGTCCGGCGCAGCCTGAAGATCTCCCAACGCTCATATTCGATCAAGTATCTGGAACCGCTGTACCTGGCCGGCGCCCGGGGGACGGAGGTCAAGACCGCGATCGACAGCATCGTCGCCTACGAGAACGTTCTGGCCCACCTCGCAAACTCCGACCGTGCCGCGGCCGACCGCCTCCTCGGCGAGATCGCCGAGTACAACCGGGTCGACTGCGTATCCACCCACCGGCTGCATCGCTGGCTGCTGGACCTGCGCGCGGCGCAGGGCATAGCGGGCGCGCCGGCATACCACCCGTCGGCGGACCACGGCGACGGGCCCGACGCGACAGTGGACGCGACAGTGGACGCGCTGACCGCGAAGCTGCCGGACGATCCGGCGGTCTGGACCGACGACGAGCGGGCGCGGGCGCTGCTGGCCGCCGCCGTCGGGTACCACCGCCGCGAGAACAAGCCGGCGTGGTGGGAGTTCTTCGCCTGGCTCACCGCCGACCGAGCGGCGCTGGAGGCGAACGACAACTGCGCCGTCCCCCTGGGCTGGACCATCGTCGAGGACTGGGCCGTCCCGGCCGGGCGAGGGAAACGAACCCGGCGTGACCTGCTGGCCGCACTCGACGCTGAGGGCACCCATCCGTACTCCGACGGCGACCGGATCCGTCTGCTCTACCCGGGGGCTGGTGGGGCCGACGGCACCACCCGTGATGGCAGCATCAAGCGCGCGGGCCCCGACCAGCTGCTCATCCACGAGACCGCCAGGCCCGGCGAGGTGGGTCTCGACGGGGACGGCAGCGCCGGGGCAGCTGCCGAACTGCCGGTCGCCGTGCTGCCTGGCGCGCCGGTGCGTCCCGAACCGAAACCGGCCGCGATCGCGGAGCTCGCCCGCACCGTCCTGGCCGGGCCCGCGCTGCCCGAAGGCCCGGCCATGGATCTGCTTCGCCGGCACCCGCCACGTCTGCTCGGCCGGGTCGGCCTGCCCGACCCGGCCGAGCACGGGAATGATCTGATTGCCACCGTGCTCGCCGCCGTCGACCTACTCGCCGGGTCCTACCTGGCCGTGCAGGGGCCGCCCGGAGCCGGCAAGACCTACCTGGCCGGACGGTTGATCCGCCATCTGGTCGGCCAGGGCCGCACGGTCGGGGTGTGCTCGACCAGCCACAAGGCGATCGAGAACGCCATGCTGGCGGCGACCGGCAACATCCCGGCGGCGAGCCGCCCTCCCGCCACCGGGATACCCGCGGCCAAGAAGCTGCGCTCCGGGCAGAAGCCCAGCCCGCTGGCACCGTGGGACTGCCCCCGTGACCTCCGCGCGTTGGTCTCCTGGCGCGCCGCGCACCCGGACGGGCATCTGGTGGGCGATACCTCGTGGGCTTTCGCGAACCCCGCGCTGCGCGCGGAGCCGTTCGACGTGCTGATCATCGATGAGGCGGGCCAGTTCGCGCTCGCCGACACCCTGGCCGTCGCCGGTGCCGCCCGCAACCTCGTACTGCTCGGTGACCCGCAGCAGCTCCCCCAGGTCGTCGCCGGGATCCACCCGGACGGCGCGGACGCCTCCGCCCTCTCCCACCTGCTCGGCACGAATGACGTCATCCCCGGCGCGTTCGGGTACTTTCTCGATCTGACCAGGCGTATGCACCCGGCCGTGTGCGAACCGGTCTCGGCGCTCGCCTACCGGGGACGGCTGCACGCCCACCCGGTGACCGCCGGCCGTCACCTCGACGGCATCGACGCCGGCCTCTACCTGCGCGACGTGCTCCACTACGGCAACACCACCCGTTCGGACCCGGAGAAGGACGCGGTCGCCGGCCTGATCGAGACCATCCTCGGCCGGCGCTTCGTCGACCTCGACGGCGAGCGCGTCCTGCGTGGCCCCGACATCCTGGTGGTCGCCCCGTACAACCGCCAGGTACGGGCGATCGAGCAGGCGCTCGACAGGGCCGGGACGCACGGCGTCCGGGCCGGGACCGTCGACCGCTTCCAAGGCCAGGAGGCACCCGTCGTCATCGTGTCGCTGACCACGTCCAGCGCGTCCGAAGCGCCCCGGGGGCTGGACTTCCTGCTCTCCCGTAACCGGCTGAACGTCGCGCTGTCGCGGGCGCAGGTCCTGGCCGTGCTGGTGATGTCACCGGCGTTGCTCGACAGCGCCGCACGCACGGTCGACGAGCTGCGCCTGCTGGCCGGCCTCGCCCGGCTGCGGGCCACCGCCCGCACCGACTTCCCCGGGATCACCACGCAACCCGCCGGTAATCAGCCGGTTTCGGTGATCCGGGCCCGCGCTTCCGCGGCAGCGGGCCCCGACCGCCGGCAAGCGTCCAGGACGCCGCCGGGGGACGCGGGAGCCACGGCGGCACCGCGGGCGAGTCAACTCGCTGAGGACGATCTGAGGGGATGCCCGTGACCGCGCTCGACACCAGCGCCGACACTGGAACGGGCCGGGGGAAAGACGCGGGGAAAAAGGGGAGGAAGCGATGGCTGGCCGCCCCGGCTGTTCTCGCCGGCTTCTGCGCGCTGTCCGTAGCGCTGTTCTGGGATGGCTGGACGGATCTGGGCACGACTATCTACGGCGGCAGCGATGCCGTCCTGTTCTCCTGGTACCTGGCCTGGACGCCCTACGCCCTGGCCCACGGGCTTGACCCGTTCGTCACCCATTTTCTCAACGCTCCGGACGGCGTCAACATCATGTGGAGCACTGGCGTGCCGCTGCTCGGTGTGCTGGCCGCACCGATCACCGTGCTGGCCGGGCCGCTGGTGGCCTTCCAGGTACTGACGACGCTCGCGCCGGCGCTGTCCGGCTGGGTGATGTTCCTGGTGATGCGCCGCTGGAGCGCGGCGTTCCCCGCCGCCGCCGCCGGGCTGCTCTACGGCTTCAGCCCCTACGTCATCGGCGCTTCCTACGGCCACCTGCACCTGTCGTTCGCGCTCTTTCCCCCGATCCTCCTGCTGCTGCTGGACGACCTGCTCATCCGCCAACGCCGGGCCGCGCGGACCGGCGCGCTGCTCGGCGTGGCCGTAGCCGCCCAAGCGCTGGTGAGCGAGGAGGTGCTGGCGACCTCAGCGGTGGTTGCGATCATCGCCATCGCGATCCTGTGCGTCCAGCATCGTGATCAGATCCGCCTGCGCGCCGCGGCGGCAGCAGGTGGGCTCGCGGTCTGCGCGGCCGTCGCCACCGTGCTGCTCGCCTGGCCGCTCTACATCCAGTTCTTCGGCCCCCAGCGCGTCCACGGATCAATCCAGCCGTCCGACATCGCCGTGTCCGACCTTCTCACCTTCGTCACGCCCACGCCGCTCCAGGCCATCGGCCCGGACTTCGCCGTCCGGGAAAGCCTGCGGTTCTCCGGCAACGCGGTGGAGGTCAGCGGTTACTTCGGCCTCCCGCTGCTGGCTCTGCTCGCCTTCATCGCGCTGCGGTTACGCCGTGATCCGCTCGTGGCCCTGTGCGGGCCGCTGTTCGCCGCCGTCGCCGTCCTGTCCCTCGGCCCGCACCTGCACCTGGGCGGGCACGCCACCGGTATCCCACTGCCGTGGCGTCTGTTGGAGCTGGGGCCGGTGCTGCACAACGCACTGCCGTCCCGCCTGTCGCTGTATCTCGTGCTGGCCGCGGGTGCGATGATCGCGGTCTGGCTCGACCAGGCACGGCCGCCGCGGCTGCGCGCCGTCACCGGCGTCGTTACCGCCGCCGCCCTGGTGCCGCTGGTACCGGCGACGCTCCTGCCCTTCACCACGGTCACGCCGAGGTTCTTCACCGGCCCGCAGGTCGACAACCTGCCCACAGCGACGACAGCGCTGGTCGTGCCCTATCCGTACCCTCAGCAGAACATCGCGATGCTGTGGCAGGCGCAGACCGGTTTCCGGTTTACTATGCCAGGTTGCTACTGCACAGTTCCTGACCGTAATGGACGATCCAGCTTCCATCCGGAGGTCGACCCGCTGAACTCAGCGCTCATCGCTGTCGCGACCGGCCAGCGGACCGCACAGGCGGCCCTGGGACAACCTGGCCTGGCGGCAGCCTTCGACCACTACCATCTGAATGCGATCATCCTCGGCCCCACCGATCACCACGACGAGCTCGTCACCCTGCTGACGACGCTGGCGGGTGCACCCGGGCGCTACGTCGACGGGGTCGACCTGTGGCTGCTCAACAGCGCCCCCGGCCGGTCGTGACAAGGTACTGACGCCAAAGAGCCCCAGACGGAACACGCAGCAACGGAACAACCATGAATGGAGCGCGGATGGCAGAGATCAAGGTAGCGGTGGAACGGGTCGTCGCGGCGACACCGGCGAAGGTCGTCGACGCGCTCGCCGACTACAGGGGCATTCGCGCCGAGGCGTGGCCAAAAATGATCACCGACTACGAAGTGATCGAGGGCGGTACCGGCGCCGGTACCCGGATTCGTTACCGGCTGCACGCGACCCGCCGCCGCGTCCGTACCGTCGAAGCGGTCGTGTCCACACCCGAACCCAGCCGGACCCTCACCGAAACCGACCAGAACTCCACTCTGCGTACCGTGTGGACGGTGCGGCCCGCTGACCCGGGAACGGCGCGGATATCAGTAGAGACAAGCTGGGCGGGCGCAAGCGGAATCGGTGGCTTCTTCGAACGAGCCTTCGCGCCGATCGGTATCCGCAAGCTGTGGAACGGTGTTCTCGACAACATCCAGCCCAGGCTGGACTGACGATCGAGTGACGCATCTCGGCTGGGTTACGGATCTCGGCCTTCACCTTCCGTCGCCAGTCGAGGAGCTGCGCGACGATCGGCTCACCCGCCACGGCGTCCAGGTTTTTGTCAAACGCGACGACCTCATCAGCGAAAAAGTACCGGGAAACAAATGGCGTAAGCTCAAGTACAACCTGACCGACGCCGCCGCGGCGGGCATGTCGACCGTGTTGACCTTCGGTGGCGCCTTTTCCAACCATATCCGCGCGACAGCCGCCGCCGGTGAGATTATCGGGGTCCAGACGATCGGTGTGATCCGCGGGGAGGAACACCTCCCGCTCAACTGGTCGTTGTCGGCGGCCGCGGCCAGCGGCATGTATCTGACCTACCTCGACAGGTCCGCATACCGCCGCAAGGACGACCCCGGCGTCATCGCAGACCTGCGGAGGCGCCTCGGCGACTTCTTCCTGATCCCCGAGGGCGGCAGCAGCCCCGCCGGGGTCCGCGGTTGCGCTGAGATCATCGCCGAGATCGGCCTCGAGTTCGACCTGGTCTGTTGCGCGTGCGGCACGGGCGGCACGCTGGCCGGTATCGCGGCCGGCCTGAAACCGGGCCGAACCGCCATCGGGTTCTCCGCGCTGAAAGGCGGACATTTTCTCACCGGGGTGGTCGCCGGCCTGCAACGTGCCGCCTTCGGCCGGTCGACCGACAACTGGCGGGTCGAATGCGGCTTCCACTTCGATGGCTTCGCGAAGAACCCACCGGAGCTCCGCTGTTTTGTCGACGCCTTCGCCGAGCGCCATGGAATCCTGCTCGAAGCCGTGTATGTGGCGAAGATGATGTACGGTATCTTCGCCCTGGTGCGAGGTGGCGTGATCCCGCCCGGCACCAAGGTCCTCGCCATTATCACCGGACCGGCCGAACCGCCGCCCCGATAGCCGCGTGACCTGATCCGCACCCGCCCGGCTGTCGGGCGGGTGTGATTGAATTGCCACGCTTCTCTCGCTGAAGGCGACGCGCGGCCATTTAGAGAGCGTCCCGCAACGGCGATATGACGCAGCGTTCCGGTTGACGTAACGGGATAAGGGGCCACGTGCGCGAGAACGAACACGTCGACGTCATGATCGTCAACGAGCGCGCGCTTGGGTTCACGCGCGCCACCATGACCCGATGGCTCTCGCCCTCGCTGCTGCTGCGTACGGCCATACGCGTGGGCATCAGCGGGCTGCTCGGCTCGTACGCCGACAAACGGGAGGAGATGGCGGCGCTGCCCGCCGCGCCCGTGGCCGACCTGTCCGGCACCCGTGATGCGCCAGCCTCCGGGGAGCTGCCGGATGGCAGCGAACCACCTGACACCGGCGAACTGTGGTTCGACTACGTCAGCGATCTCGGTGACGGGTTCGACTCGACCTATGCGATGGCATCGCTGCTGGCCGCGCCCAGCCTCAACCTGGCCGGGACGACGATGCCGCGCGGCCGGATGCTGGTGATGGGCGGCGACCAGTGCTACCCCACACCCAGCATCGCCGGCTATGAGAACAAGCTGATCGGCCCGTACCGCACCGCGTTACCCAGGCAGCGCTCGGAGCCGGCTGAGCGGCCGAAGCTGTTCGTGCTACCGGGCAACCACGACTGGTACGACGGGCTCACCGCCTTTATGCGGGTCTTCTGCCAGGGCTCGAGCATCGGCGATTGGCGTACCGAGCAGACCCGCAGCTACTTCGCGGTGCGGCTGCCGCACCGATGGTGGCTGCTGGGGATCGACATCCAGTTCGACTCCTACATCGACGACCCGCAACGCCGCTACTTCATCAAGATCGCACAGCGGATGCACCCCGGTGACGCGATCATCCTCTGCTCGGCGAAGCCGAGCTGGATCAGCACGGCCGAGCAGGACGCCGAAGCATACGCCGTCCTCGACTACTTCGAGCGCACGATCATCCGTGCGGCCGGCGCCCAGGTGCGGGTGTCCCTGACCGGCGACCGGCACCACTACGCCCGTTACAGCGAGGTCGGCGGCACCGCGGTGAAGTTCACCGCCGGCGGTGGCGGTGCTTACCTGTCCGCCACCCACCGGCTGCCGCAACAGCTGGTACTGCCGCCGCCGGCATCGCGCGCGCGGGGAAAGAGCGACCCCCCGGTCCATTACGAGCTGGCCAGCACCACCTTTCCGGACGCGCCGACCTCCCGCCGGCTCGCCAGCGGCATCTTCCGTCTGCCAGCGCTCGCGCCAGGTCTGGTCGCGCTGCTCGGTGGCATCCACCTACTGCTGACACTGGCAATCGGCGCCGCCGGGACGGACGGGCGAGGTGCCGCCGGTCGCCTCGACGGCATCGCGGACGGCCTGCGCGGCGCAAGCGTCGGCAGCCTGTTCGTGGGCCTGCTCAGCGGCATTCCCGGGCTCGTGCTGGCCGTGGGCGTCATCGCCGCGGCGCTCGCCCTGACCAAAGCCGGCCGGACCGCGCGGGGCATCGTCGCCGGAGCCACACATGGGCTTACCCAGCTCCTGCTCGCTGTCGCCCTGCTTGCCGGCGCTGTCACGATCACGCGCCCGCTGCCCGGCACATGGCTGCTCGCCGGGGTGCTCCCGCTGATGTTCACGGCCGGCGGCCTGGCCGCCACCGAACTGGTCGCCGCCTATCTCTGGCTGGCCGACCGGACGATGGGCCTGAACACCAACGAACTGTTCGCCGCACAGGGAATCGCCGATTACAAGAACTTCCTGCGACTACACATCAGCCCCGACGGACAGTTGACGATCTACCCTGTCGGGGTCCGTACGGTACCGAAACGCTGGCGCTTCACCCCGGGCTCCTCAACGGGCGCGGCGGCGGGAACACCCCGGTTCACCCCGACCGACCGGCCCCTGGAGCCCTTTCTCATCGAACCGCCGATCACCGTTGCCCGGGACACCCCCGGAAAATTCCGATCATATGATCGGAAGCCCTAGACTGACGGCGTGTCACACCAGCGTCTGATACTCACGCTCAGTTGCCCCGATCGGCGTGGCATCGTCGCGGCGGTGTCCTCCTTCATCACCGAGAGTGGTTGCAACATCGTCGAAGCCCAACAGTATCTGGACCCCGACAGCACCCACTTCTTCCTGCGCCTGGCCGCCGACGTCGAGGAGCCGCACGGCAGCCTGGAGGACCTGTGTGACGCCTTCGGCGCGGTTGCCGAGACCTTCTCGATGGACTGGCAGCTCTGGGACGCCGCCGTCCGATCCCGCACTATGATCATGGTCTCGCAGCACGATCACTGTCTGGCCGACCTGCTGTCGCGCCGCCGCGCCGGCACCCTGCCGATCGAGATCGCCGGTGTCGTGTCCAACCACCGCGACGCCGAAGAGCTGGTCCGCTGGCATGGCGTGCCCTTCCACCACCTG
>NZ_CAKJTP010000020.1:0-8861 GCF_917627335.1 Protofrankia sp. CiT1
ACTTAGAGCGACCGGCAACAGGGGACGCGGCGTCGCGGGGGTACAGCGTGTCTGCTGGATCTTCGATCGCTTCGCCCCCCGCCCGAACACTTCACGTCCGCGCGGGTCCCTGCTCGCCATGCCCAGAAAGCGTCCTGCCGCGTGGGCGGAGTGCCCCAGCGCCCGCACCAAGCGGAAAAAGCCGACCCGCGCCATACAACCGCCGGGCCGGGCCGTCAGCGTCGGGGCGCGCCGGGATCCCTGGGTCGATAGCCGCCTGCCAGGCCGATGAGCGTGAGGACGGCCACCGCGACAACGATGATCGAGATACCTTCGCCATAACGCTGGCCCTGGAGCAGGCCGACGGCGACAGGAAAGCACAACAGTTGTACAACAACAACGGGTGAACGCGCCCACCACCGCCCGGCCAGCAGCGCCCGCCCCAGCAGGCAGAGCCCGGCGCCGGCGGCGATGGCGAACAGACCACCGATCTCGGCCCGGCCGCGGTCGCCGGTGCCCGCACCGAAACCCCGCACGATCAGGAACATCCCGAGACCGACAAGCGCGAGCCCCTCGACGCTGAGCAACACCACCGCGGCCGGCAAGGCGTGCGCGGCATCCCGCGGACGAGCGCGGTACCGGTCGATCCTGGAAGGCACCCACCGACAGTACGTGGTCGCGTAGACGGCGGTGGCGGGCACATCCACCGGTGCTGCCCGATGTCCGCCGGTGGCGATGATTACGTCGTGACCGCCTGGCAAAGTCCAAGCAGCTACCGTGGACATCATGCGCGCGCTGCTGGTCGTGAATCCCATCGCAACGGCGACGACGCGACGCATCCGGGATGTGCTGGTCAGTGCGCTGGCCGCCGATCTCAACGTGGACGTCGTCATGACGAAGGGCCGGGGCCACGCCGCCGAGCTCGCTGAGCGCGCCGCTGACAACGGCCTCGGCCTGGTTGTCGCGCTCGGCGGTGACGGGACGGTCAACGAGATCGTCAACGGGCTGCTCCGCTCGGGGCCTGCCCCCGACGCCCCGGCCCTCGCGGTGGTGCCCGGTGGCAGCACCAACGTCTTCGCCCGCGCCCTGGGCTATCCGGCCGCCCCGGTGGAAGCGACGGGAGAGCTGCTGGAGGCCCTCCGAGAGGGCCGCAGCCGCCGGATCGGGCTCGGGCACGCGGCCTTCACCCGTTCCCCAGGTGCCAGCCAGTCCCGCTGGTTCGCCTTCTGCGCCGGCTTCGGCCTGGACGCGGCAGTGGTCGAGCAGGTCGAGCGCAAACGGGTACACGGCCGCCGCAACACCCCCGGGCTGTACTTCCGCTCCGCGCTCGGCCGGTTCGTCCGCAACACCGGGCGCCGCTGGCCCCTGATCACCGTCAGCACAGGCGAGCCAGCTACATCCGACAAAACGAATAAAACGGGCACACATGCCCCGATAGAGGCCCAGCGCACTGCCCCGCCGGGCGATCCGGGCGATCCGGCATCGGTGCCGGATCAGGTGTTGATGGCCGTGGTGTGCAACACCGCGCCCTGGACGTACCTCAATGCGCGGCCGGTGCGTGCCTGCCCGGCCGCCTCCTTCGACAGCGGGCTGGACCTTGTCGGCCTGCGCCGGCTGACGGTGACCACGACGACCCGTAGCGTCCTGCAGATGCTGCACAGCTCCCGGGGACCTCAAGGCCGTCACGTCCTCGCGCTGCACGACGAGCCGCGGATCACGCTGACGGCCGCGAGGGCGATCCCGTTTCAGCTGGACGGCGAGTACATCGGGCCGCAGACGGAACTGACGGTCAGCTCCGTGCCCAAGGCCCTGCGCGTCATCGTCTAAGAGCGCCCGGCAACAGGGGACGCGGCGTCGCGGGGCTGGGGCTCCCCTCCCCCGTCAGGGTCCGAGCTTGCGGACAACCTCGGCCGGGTCATCGCAGATCACCGCGTCCACACCGGCGTCACGCAGCTGCTCGGCGTCGGCCACCGAGGCGACTGTCCAGGTGACCAGGCCCACGCCCGCAGCCCTGGCCCGTTCCGGCATCGTCGCGGAACCAAGCACGGACGACACGTGAGCGTGCAGCTCCTGGTGCCCCGCCGATCGCACATAGGCGATGCCGCCGGTCACCGACATCCGCGGCATGGCCAGGAAGGCCGTGCTCACGGCGATCCCGGCGTCGCGTACCGCCTCGATCGCGAACCAGTCGAACGAGGAGACCGTGACAGCCGACGAAGCCGCCGAAGCGGTGCTGGCGGCCCGGCCGAACCCACGAGCCCGCAGCAGGTCGATCAGGACCCGGGCGGTCTGTTCCCGCGGCGCGTCGAAGTCCGGCTGGCCCGGCTGGTTCTTGACCTCGAGAATGATACGGCCGCGGCCGTCCCATGCGTCAAGGATGTCGGTCAGCGTCGGCACCCCGAGGTCACTGAGTTCGCGGGTGGTCCGGCGGACGACGGCCCGACCGGTCAGCCGGCCCGGTATCCGGGCGTCATGCACGCACACCAGATCGCCGTCGGCGCTGCGCCGTACATCCACTTCGATACCATCGGCACCGGCGCGCAACGCGGCGTTCACTGCCTCGACCGTGTTCTCCGGGCCGGGCGTCCGGCTACCGCGATGACCAAGAACCTGCATGAACCAACGATGCCATCATAGCGGTGACCATGATGGGCAGGGACCTCTCAGGGGGATCCGCATAAGCGGAAAACCCTCTGGACGACGGCAGCCAAGGCCAATCCGGCATGTTTTCCAGATCCCCAGCGGATGTGTTCACTGGGCTAGCAGTGTTGGAGAGCCCATCTGTCAACGCCGTTCGACCCACCGCAAAGCGTGGTCCACCTGTGTCTCGCCGGGACAGGCGCAGGCTAGAAGGGCTGGGAAGCCACTTCCAGGTTCTTGCGCCCACGGCAGTTGCGGTGGGAGGGTGGCGAATGTCCGAGGTGGATGGACCACGTACACCTCGGGCTCACGCGCGAGGGTGCAGGCGGTCGAAAGATCGATGCTCCGCACGGATCCGGCATCCAAATGATTGTCGGGAAGTGCGGCACAACCGTAGCGGCTCGCAAAGCGTCTCACGTGCAGTGTGGCCCGAGACGAGAGAGGGAGTTGTACGCATGGACTGGCGCCACAGAGCGCTCTGCCGTGACGAGGATCCCGAGCTCTTCTTCCCGATCGGTACTACCGGTCCGGCTGAACGCCAGGTCGAAGAAGCGAAGGCCGTCTGCAGGCGGTGTGCTGTAACAAGTGATTGCTTGAGCTGGGCACTTGACACCGGGCAAGATTCCGGGGTTTGGGGCGGTTTGAGCGAGGATGAGCGCCGTGCACTCAAACGCACAGCGCGCACCCGAGTTCGCACCGCCTGATTACCTAGAACCACCGATCCGGCACGAGCCGCACGACGACTTCCCGGTTGGCCCGGATGTGATGGACCGGCCATGGGAGTGTTGCCGCGCGCTTTGATGCCATTCCCATCCGTATTCGTGCGGTCTGCGAACGGAATCATCAACACCCGCTGTACCGGGGGCGAGACAGCAGGGCATGGGGGGCCAGAACGGGGTGGGACGGCGCCAGGCACGGTGGTGCTGTACCCACCTCGACGGTCCGCATAACATCGATCTTCAAAAGAATTTTTCATACCCGCAACGGGATGGACAACAGGGCCTCCGTACCACGATCCGGTCCCGCCTGGAGCCGAATCGCTCCCTGCATCTCACCAAGCACGAGCTGGCGGACGATCTGGAGGCCCAGCCTGGGCGAGTGCTCCAGCTGGAAATCGTCGGGCAGCCCCGCGCCGTCATCGGCGACCACCACATCCAGTCGATCAGCATCACGATGGACACGGAGTTCAATCATGCCAGCCGATCCTTCAAACGCATGTTCGACAGCATTCTGCAGAAGCTCGGAGAGCACCAGCGCCAGCGGCGTGGCGAGTTCGCCGGGCAATCGCCCGAACGATCCCTTGCGGGTCGTGTTGGCGCGGGTCCCGGTCGAAGCGAGATCAACGGTGACCGACGTGATCTGATCAGCGATCTCATCAAAAGGCACGGATTCGCCGAGACTCTGCGAAAGCGTCTCGTGAACCACGGCTATCGATGTCACCCGGCGCACGGACTCCCGCAACGCCAGCCGGGCCTCGTCCACCTTGGTCCGGCGCATCTGCAGCCGCAGCAGAGCCGCGACGGTCTGCAAGTTGTTCTTCACCCGATGATGGATCTCCCGGATGGTCGCGTCCTTGCTGAGCAGCTGCGCCTCCCGCCGGCGAAGATCGGAGACGTCACGGACCAGGACGAGCACCTCCCGGGTGGCACCGGGGAACAGCGGGATCGCGCGCAACAGCACCACCGTGCTGGCAACCGCGAGTTCCACCTCGACCGGCCGGCGGCGGCCGATCGCGTGCCAGACAGCGGGCGTGGTCGCCGGCAGATTCAGCGTCCGGTGCACCGAGCGAAGATCCTCACCGGTGACATTGCCGGTATAGCCAAGGCGACGATAGGCCGACAGCGCGTTGGGGCTGGCGAAGATGACCTTTCCTGAGCCGTCCAGTCGAAGCATCCCGTCCCCGACCCGGGGCGCTTCGGGCAGCTCGGCCGCGCTTCCCCGGAACGGGAAGGCCCCCTGCGCGATCATCAGTGCCAAGTTGTTCGCGCACTGCAGGTAGGCCGATTCCAGCGCGCTGGGCGTCCGGGTAGTGGCCAGATTCGTGTCCCGCGCCAGCACCGCGATCACCCGATCGGAGTGCAGGACCGGGATCGCCTCGGTCCGGACCGGTACCCCGCCGTCCCACTCCGGCTCGCCCTCACGGGCGATCCGGCGTTCCCGCCACGAGTTCTGCACCACCCATCTGTTGATCATGACGCTGCCGACCTCATCGTTGTGATAGGCCGTCGGTCCGGTGGTTGGCCGCACCTGCGCCACCACCAGAAACTCAGCCCCTGGACCGGATCCGCCGCGGGCCGCCGCGGCCCTGCTCGGAACCAGCAGCAACAGGTCCGCGAAGGACAAGTCGGCCAGCAGCGCCCAGTCAGCCACCAGAGCGTGCAGATGGTCGATGTCGTCCGCACCAAGATCGGTACTCTCGCGCAGAAGGTCCGCCAGCGTTCCCACAGAAGGCAGACTGCCAGACGTGGTGCCATCGCCGGAACGTGCGTCGTCTGTCGGTACCACGTTCGAACACCCGATCCCTCGTCAGCTCGCACCAGTCGGCCATAGGCTTCCGCTGTGCATCCCCCCGCAGGTCACACGGCCCACGACCCGCTCGCATGGTTGGTCAGCCATGCCCGCAGCCGGGAGGAGGCCGGGCTGCGGCGCGCTGTGCGCCCGCGCCTGCCCGGCGGGTGGGCCGCCGGTGACCCGCCCGGTCAGCTGGACCTGGCCGGCAACGACTACCTGGGGCTGTCACGTCATCCCGAGGTGGTCGAAGGCGGGGTGCGGGCACTACGGACCTGGGGTGCCGGCGCTACCGGGAGCCGGCTGGTGACCGGAACGACAGCCCTGCACAGCGACCTTGAGGACGCTCTCGCCAGCCACACCGGCTTCGCCTCCGCATTGGTCTTCGCCTCCGGATACGCGGCCAACCTGGGCGTCCTCACCGCGCTGACAGGTCCTGACGACCTGATCGTCTCAGACGAACGCAATCACGCGTCGCTGGTCGACGCCTGCCGCCTCTCCCGCGCGCGGGTGCTGATCGTCCCGCATACCGATGTCGAGGCGATCGACACGGCGCTGGCTGGGCAGTCATGGCGCAACGCTGTCGTCGTCACCGACTCGGTGTTCTCCGCCGACGGCGACCTCGCGCCACTGCCAGCGCTGCACAGCGTCACCCGGGCCCGCGGCGCGCTGCTGCTCGTCGACGACGCGCACGGCCTCGGTGTGGTTGGCCCGGGTGGCCGGGGAGCGCTCGCGGACGCCGGGCTTGCCGGCGAGCCGGACGTGGTGGCCACCGTCACGCTGTCCAAGGCACTGGGTAGCCAGGGCGGCGCGGTGCTCGGCCCGCCCGCGGTGCGCGCGCATCTGATCGACACTGCCCGTACGTTCATCTTCGACACCGGGCTCGCCCCAGCCTGCGCTGGTTCCGCGCTGGCAGCGCTCGAGCTGCTGACCGCCACGCCCGCCCTCGCCACCGCGGTACGGCGGCGAGCCGGCCAGCTCGCCGCGCTCACGGGTGCCCCCCACCCCGCCGGGGCCGTGGTATCGGTTGTGCTGGGCGAGCCCGGACGCGCGGTGGAGGCGACAGCGATCTGCCGGGCGCATGGTGTGATGGTCGGCTGCTTCCGTCCCCCGACCGTGCCGCCGGGGACGAGCCGGCTGCGGATCGCGGCCCGCGCTGACCTCACCGACGCTGACATGGCCCGCGCCGCCACCGCCTTCGCCGCCGCGCTGTGCCCACCGGCACTGGCTGCGCCCTGAGAGCGACCGGGCAGCAGGGGAGGAGGCTGCGGCGGCGTGGGGCTGGGGACGCGCCTCGCGTCGTTGCCCTCGGCCGACGCCCAGCGCATCCGGTGCTTCCCCGCGCAGCCTCGCGATCCATCCACCCGGACGCCGTTGCCTGATCGAACGCCCTACCGCCGGAGCCTCTCATGACAGTGATCATGGTAACCGGGACCGGGACCGGTGTCGGCAAGACCGTTGTCACCGCCGCCGTAGCCACGCTGGCCCGTGACCGGGACGCGGACGTCGCCGTGGTGAAGGTCGCCCAAACCGGTCTCGGACCTGGTGAGCCCGGCGACCTCGAGCACGTACGGCAGCTGTCCGGCATCGATGATCTACACGAGTACGCCCGTTTCCCGGCTGCGTTGTCGCCGGCCGCGGCGGCCCGGCTCGCGCGGCGCCCGCCGGTGGCACTCACCGACGTCGCCCGGCGAGTGGCCGGCCTCGCCCGGGGCCGCCGGCTTGTCCTGGTGGAGGGCGCGGGCGGGCTGCTGGTTCGCTATAACGATGACGGCGCCACCCTGGCCGATCTCGCCCGCGCGCTGGCAGCGCCGGTACTGCTGGTCAGCGAGGCAGGCCTCGGCACGCTCAACGCCACGGCCCTGACGCTGGAGGCGCTGGCCCACCGTGGGCTGGAGTTGGCCGGTCTGGTCATCGGTTCCTGGCCGCCCGATCCGAACCTCGCCTGCCGGTCGAACATCAGCGACCTGGAGATGCTGGCTGCCCGCCCGCTCGCCGGAGCGCTCCCGGCCGGGGCCGGCGCGGCGGATGCGGTGTCCTTCCAGGACACCGCCCGAGCATGTCTCGCACCGGCGCTCGGCGGTACGTTCGACGCTCATGAATTTCGAAAAAGGCACAGCCCGTGACAAACATACCAATAGCAGGTGTCGAATGATTGTTCACGGACCGACGGATCGGGCTCGGCTGAGAACTATCGCCGGCGGGCGAGCGTGAGCCTCGGCCGGTGTGCGAGCGTCCACCGTGGGGAAACGAGTCCAGCCGAGCGTGGGCCCGTCCCCGCACCGCCTCATCTCCGTACCTTCAGACGAGTCGAGGTCCGCGTCGGACCACAGGGAGACCACCGTGCCGCCATCGTCAGCGACCGTCCCGCCCACGGCTGAACCGCCCACGGCTGAACCGCCCGCCGCCCAGCCGGCGGGCAGTGACGCCGGCACCGACGACGACATCCTCCAGACAGCTCGCAGGCAGGTGCTGGAGGACGGCAACGGCCTGTCGGCCGAGCAGACACTCGCCGTGCTGCGGCTCGGTGACGACCGGATCAGCGAAGCGCTCGCGCTCGCGCATGAGGTGCGGATGCGCTGGTGCGGCCCGGACGTCGAGGTCGAGGGAATCGTCAGTCTCAAGACCGGCGGCTGCCCCGAGGACTGCCACTTCTGCTCCCAGTCCGGGCAGTTCGACTCACCGGTCCGCGCGGTCTGGCTGGACATCCCGTCGCTGGTCCAGGCCGCACAGGCAACCAAGGACACCGGAGCCAGCGAGTTCTGCATCGTCGCGGCTGTACGGGGCCCGGACGAACGGCTGATGAGCCAGGTCCGCGCGGGCATCGCCGCGATCCACGCCGCCGTGGACATCAACATCGCCTGTTCGCTCGGGATGCTCACCCAAGAACACGTTGACGCCCTCGTTGACATGGGCGTGCACCGTTACAACCACAACCTGGAGACGGCGCGTTCGCACTTCCCCCAGGTCGTGACCACGCACAGCTGGCAGGAACGGTGGGACACCTGCGAGATGGTGCGCGCGGCCGGCATGGAGCTGTGCTGCGGAGCGATCATCGGTGTCGGCGAGACGCTGGAACAACGGGCGGAGCTCGCCGGGCAGCTGGCCGCCCTGGAGCCCGACGAGGTGCCGCTGAACTTCCTCAACCCGCGGCCTGGCACGCCCTTCGCGGATCTGCCGGTTCTCGACGCCACCGACGCCCTGCGGACGATCGCCGCGTTCCGGCTCGCGCTGCCGCGCACCATCCTGCGTTATGCCGGCGGCCGTGAAATCACCCTCGGCGACCTGGCTGTTGACGGCATGCTCGGCGGCATCAACGCCGTCATCGTCGGCAACTACCTGACGACGTTGGGACGCCCGGCCGAAGCGGACCTCGCGATGCTCGCCGACCTCAAAATGCCGATCAAGTCGATGCAGGCCACCTTCTGACCGGAGCGGCACCGGCCCGGCCAGAAGGTGGCCTCCTCCGGGCGCGCGACCACGGTCCTTCCGCGCGCCCGGAGACCCCAACACGCCCTACGCTCACCAGCATGACCATCAGCGGGACCGAGACGACCTTCTGTGACCGGTGCGGACGCCCGCGCACCGATGGCGCGCACGACACCTGTGGGCGGGCCCGGCTGCTGGAACCGCCGCGCTTCTGCACGACCTGCCGCCGACGGCTGATCGTGCAGGTAACACCCACCGAGTGGACGGCGCGCTGCAGCGAGCACGGCGTAACTACCAGCTAAGAG
>NZ_CAKJTP010000020.1:9235-17078 GCF_917627335.1 Protofrankia sp. CiT1
TAAGAGCGCGTGTGAGACCGTCATTCCGGCTCGCCGCGTCCAGGCGCCCCCTGGCCCCGCGACGTCGCGTCCCCTCTTGAGCGGCCGCCGCCGGGATCGTCACGGCGCGGTCGCGGTCAGGCCGCTGGCAGGCCGTCAAGAAGGGCGATCAGGTCTCCTTCCTGAACGACGTCGCCCTCCCGCACCGCGATCTGGGCGACCCGGCCGCCGTCCTCGCTGAGTACCGGGATCTCCATCTTCATGGAGTCGAGAATCACCAGTGTGTCCCCGGCCGACACCGTGTCACCGACACCGACCACGACCTTCCACACGTTGGCGACCATCTCGGCTCGAACTTCCTCGGCCACGGCTCCCCTTCCTAGGGCGTGTTTCGAAAGCCATCTGTCCGGCTCGCCACGTCCAGGCGGCCTCTGGCTGCGTTCTCGGCCACACCGATACAACTCATCCGGTATCGGTGTGGCCTGCGGCCTTGCCAGGAACCACCTGGACGCGGCTCCCTGATCGAACCACGACTTCCGAAACACGCCGTAGTCCCGACCGGACAAACGCGCACCGTGAGCGTAGTGCGCACGTGGACCTGACCGCTGCGCGCCACGGCGACAAAGAAAATCCCGGTTAGAGCACTGATTCACCCAAATCCAGTACTGGCCGGCAGCTGATTGTGATCTTCCGACGCTCGGCCAGGGAGGCGGCGCGGGCAAATCAGACATGCCGGAATGTCGCCCCTGCGCCGCGGCACGGCGCGGACGAAGCACACTACGAGGGTGTTCGTTCTCCTTGTGCTCGTCCTGGTCGGTGGTGCCACGGTCGGGCTGATTCGCGGTGGGACGCCAGCTGCCCTGGTGCGGATCTATGTGGCGCGCCCACGGGCGCTCGCGGCCGCGTTCGCGGCGCTGCTCCTCGGGCAGGTCGTCCCCGGCACCTACGCGGCCGGCTGGGTGGTGGCAACGGTCGCGGTGGCATTCTTCGCGGCGGCGAACCCCCGGCTGCCAGGCCTCGGCCTGCTGCTGGCAGGCATCACGCTGAACACAGTGGTGGTCCTCGCCAACAGCGGTCAGATGCCGGTGTCGCGCTGGGGAGCCGACCGCGCTGGCGTCGCGTTCAGCGACGTGCGGGGGTCATCCCAGTACACCCCCGGGGACACCGCCACGGTCCTGCGCCCGGCAACGGACGCAATACCGCTGGCGTTCCCACCCGCGCCAGCGGTGGTCAGCATCGGCGACGTCCTGGTCGCCGCCGGGGCAGGGCTGTTCGCGGCGGTCGCGCCAGTGCGGGCGCGCCGCACGCTGGCAGCCCGCCGCATCCATACCGCACGGCCCGGACACCCCGGCGCGGCCGGTCCCGCGGCTCCAGATCCCCTGGCCTCGACCGCGGCGGCACTGTCAACCGACGGCCCGTGACAGGATGACCGGAGCCGAGTTGATCGAAACGGAAGGAGAAAGGAGGTACCCGACGTGGCGAAGAAGAAGCGCAAGCGACGCGCCCGCGCCAAGCACAAGGCCAACCACGGCAAGCGCCCCAACACCTGAGCCGGCGCCGGCGGGCCGCGGTTGAACGTCTTACCAGGATCCACCGCGGTCCGGTCCCCGCTCTCGCCCGGCCAGGCGGCGCGACGGCTACCCGCCGTCGACAGCCTCAGAGCGTGTGTGAGATCGGGCTTTCGATCAGTGAGCCGCGTCCAGGCGCCGCCTGGCAAGGCGGCAGGCCGAAGCGATACCGGATGAGTTGTCTCGGTGTGGCCGACAACGCGGCCAGGGGGCACCTGGACGCGGCAAGCCGGAATGACGATCTCACACGCGCTCTCAGCGGGTGCTGACGCGGGGCCGCAGCCAGGCGACGGTCTGGCCCAGACCGTCATCAAGATGAACCCGCGGCTGCCACCCGACCAGCCGCCGTGCCTTGCTGATATCGAGCTCGATCCGCTGGAGCTCCCCGGGACGGGACGGGGCGAACTCCGGGACGTCGGCCACCCCGATGATCCCCGCGATTCTGCTGTGCAGCTCCCGGACGGCCGTCTGGGTAGCGGTCCCGATGTTGAGCCGTTCGCCGTTGGCCGCCGCCGCCGAGACCGAGCGGGCGAACGCGTCCGCGACATCACCGACGAAGACATAGTCACGGGTGGTCAAACCATCACCGAAAATAACGGTCGGCCGCCCCTCGAGCATCGCCGTCCCGAAGATCGCTACCACACCGGCCTCGCCGTGCGGATCCTGGCGTGGCCCGTAGACGTTGCCAAGCGCCAGCGCGGTCGTCCCCAGGCCGTAGGTCGATCGATACACGGACAGGTACAGCTCGCCAGCGGCCTTCCCAGCCGCGTACGGCGACTCGGGAGCCACCGCGGCGGTCTCGTCGACCGGCAGCCGCCGGGGCGTCCCGTAGATCGAACCACCGGACGATGTATGGACGAACTTCGCGACGCCGGCCCGCCGGCTCGCCTCCAGCATGTTGATCGTTCCAAGCACGTTCAGGCGGGCATCAAGAAGTGGGTCCCGGATACTCACCCGCACATCGATCTGCGCCGCCAGATGCAACACCGCATCCGGGCGAACGCGCCCCACCATATCCACCACTTCAGGCGAGGTGATATCGATCTTCTCGAACGAAAACCGGACATCACCGGAGGCCTGGGCCAGGTTCTCAAGGCGTCCGGTGGACAAATCGTCGATTCCGACGACGTCGTGGCCATCAGCCAGCATACGGTCCGTAACCGTGGAGCCGATAAAACCAGCCGCGCCAGAGACAAGAATACGCACGGCACCACAGCCTAACCACTACGGACTGAACATCAGCGGACAGGCGCCCTACTCGGCGCGAAACTCCGACCTGGCCGCGTCGGCTCTCGCGGCCCGCAAACGCTCCAGTACACTCCTGCGCAGGGCGTCGGGAGCTCGCTCACCCCCGCATCCGCGGGCTACCAGGAGCTTCACCTCGTGCTCCACGCCGAACTGGCGAAGACACGGGGAACATTCGTCCAGATGTGAACGAATCAGATACTTGTGATCAAAATCGATCTCACCGTCGAGATACAGATAGACGGCTTCCAGCACCTTCCGGCAGTCGACAGCATGCGGGTCACCACAGGTCACAATCCACCGCCATCGCCTTCGGAGCGGCCGGCACGCACCAAGCCCCGCTCGTGGGCATAGTGCTCGAGCGAAGTACGCAGGCTGCGGCGGCCGCGGTGCAGCCGGGACATCACGGTACCTATCGGGGTACCCATAATCTCCGCGATCTCCTTATAGGCGAAGCCCTCGACATCCGCAAGGTAGACCGCAATCCGGAAATCCTCGGGCAGCGCCTGGAGGGCCTCCTTGATATCGCTGTCCGGCAGATGCTCCAACGCCTCGGTCTCAGCACTCTTGAGCCCGCTGGACGTATGCGACTCCGCGTCGGCCAGCTGCCAGTCCTCGACCTGCTCGGTCGGGCTCTGCAACGGCTGGCGCTGCCGCTTGCGATAGGTGTTGATGAACGTGTTCGTCAGGATGCGGTACAGCCAGGCCTTGAGGTTCGTACCCTCCTGAAACTGATGAAAAGCCGCAAAGGCCTTGACAAAGGTCTCCTGAACCAGATCCTCGGCATCGGCAGGGTTCCGCGTCATGCGCAGCGCCGCCGCATAGAGCTGATCGAGAAAAGGCAGGGCGTCTTGCTCGAAACGGCTGGCCCGCTCTTCGGCAGTCTCTTCGACCAGGACCACTCCCTCGTACCTCGGGTCGTCCGCGGGGCGCCGGCTGACAGGCACACAGCCGACCATTGAAACGGACGATACCTTGCCGGGTGCGGTCACGCGGGCGGAAAAACCACCGAGGGAACCAACGGCCGGCGCGCTGCGACAACGACCGGGATCGCTCCCGTCCCCGGCGCGCGGCCGCGCGGGGACGACCGGTACCGGCACGGCGCCGCCGATACCGGGGGTGATGCCGGGGCCGGTACCGGACACCGGCCCACTCGCGAACTGAGCAGTCATCAAACCTCCGAGTGGATGTCCCCGCCGACGGGGAACGACGCGGCCGCTCGGGGACGAAATGCCCCGGTGAGCAGGCTGTTCGCGTCGACGGCCCGAAGTGCCTTGTAGGTTGCGTAACCGTCCGGCCGGGCGCCGGGATTCCCGCCAGCCGGGCCGGGCCGAGGGCCGCCGTACCAACGGACCACCACCGAGGCGGCGCGCGGGCCGGCCAGCCCCGATCCCGTGACGCCTCCCGTACGGGCAACAAAACATGACAGGACAGCCAACACCGCACCATGCATTCAACTACTAATACCACACAAAAACACTACAAAACCTACAGCCGCGGGCGCGGCGGGAAACCCGTGGCACTCACCCGCCGGCTATCTCCAGCAAGGGCACGCCGGGAGGGGATCCACCAGCCACGGTCATCGCCGTGACAGATATGCCACTGTTGATCATTCACATCTGTCAGACTTCCCGGGAGTCCGTGTGACGTGTTTCGCATCTTCTCCCTTCGAAGGGTAGGAAAGGTCCATGCTGCCCCGCCTCGACGCCGAGCCAGATCAGCCGCGCGGACGAACCACGACCCTCGTCTATGAGGCGCCCGCGGACAGCGATGATCCGTACTGGGCGTTCTACGAGGATGTCGCCGCAACTCAGCTGGCCAGCTGGCTGCCAACGGCACAGATCCGGGTGCTGGACGTCTCCGGCCCACGGACGCGGTTCGCGCGCCAAATGGTCGCGGCCGGGCACGACGTCGTGCGGGTCGTCCCCTCGGTGGACCGGCCGAGCCCCGTGCACGGCCGGGAGCAACTGGGCGGGCCCGCCACCGACCAGGGCAGGTTCCTTCAGGTCGCGGGCGATTCCCGCTCTCTCGACTGGTTCGCTCCGGCAAGTTTCGACGCTGTCCTCGCCGAAGGGCGGACGCTGTCGTTCTGCCTGGCGACCGAGACGACCCTGGAAGAGATCTACCGGATGCTGCGCCCCGGCGGGCGGCTGCTGCTGTGTGTCGACTCGCTGTTGCTCGGCCTTGCCCGCCTCGCCGAACAGCACCGCTGGGCCGAGCTGTCGGACGTGCCGCGGGCTGACGTCGTCCTCGTCCCCGCTGAGGACGGCTCCATCACCCGCTGTTTCTGGCCAGAGGAGCTGCACGCGCTGCTGACCAGCGCGGGCCTGGACGTCGACTGGATCCGGCCGCGAACGGTGCTGTCCGCCGAAGCGGTGACGCGCGCCGTCGCCTCGGATGTGTCCTGCTTCCCCACCCTCGTCCGGACCGAAGTCGAGCTCTCCGCCGAACGCGAGGGCGAGTCCATCGGCATCCACCTTGTCGCCAGCGCCCGCCGCCCCGGCTGACAAAGATCATCCCCAGGGCTTCGGGCACGGCGCCGGCAGCCGCTATCCGCGGGAGGTGGCGTGCGGCATGCTGAGGTGATGACCGCCACCACGGACGTGCCCATCGACCCCTGGCCGGCGCCCAGCGTGGATCGACCGGTCGACGCGACCGTGATGATGCCCGGCTCGAAGTCCGCAACCAACAGAGCGCTGGTGCTGGCGGCGATCTCGGACGGCACGAGCCGGCTGCGCCGGCCCCTACGATCACGTGACACGTTGCTCATGGCCGCCGCGCTCCGCCGGCTCGGGGTTGCTGTCGTCGACGACGACGGCGACTGGGTAGTCCATGGTGAGCTCCCGCTGCGGGCGGCCCAGGGCGCTCTGATCGACTGCGGCAACGCCGGCACCGTCGCCCGGTTCACCCCGGCGCTGGCCACGCTTGCCCACGGCGACCTGGTATTCGACGGCGACCCGCACATGCGTGAACGTCCGCTCGGCCCGCTGCTTGACGCGTTGCGGGCACTCGGCGCGCGCATCGACGGCGACCGGATGCCGCTGACCGTCCACGGACGCGGGCGCCTTACCGGAGGCGAGGTGACGGTGGACGCGTCCGCGTCCAGCCAGCTTGTGTCCGGGCTGCTGCTCGCGGCACCCCGCTACGATCATGGTGTGACCGTCCGCCATGTGGGCTCGCGGCTGCCGTCCTGGCCGTACCTGGAGATGACCGTCGCGGACCTGCGTGCGGCCGGTGCCCTGGTCGAGGTTGATACCGACCGGCGGGCGGGGGCCGCGGGGGCCGCGGTGACGGCGCGCTGGTCGGTCGCGCCCGGCCGGATGCTCGCCCACGACCGCGTCATCGAACCCGACATCAACAGTGCCGCCGCCTTCCTCGCGGCGGCGGCCGCGACCGGCGGTCGTGTTGTTCTCGCCGACTGGCCGGCCGCGACCGTGCAACCCGGCCGGATGCTCCCGGACCTGCTGGCCGCGATGGGGTGCGCCGTCACCCGGACAGCGGCCGGTCTCGAGGTACGCGGGCCGCAACGCCTGCGGGGCATCGACGTCGACCTCACCGACTACGGCGAGGCCGCGCCCACCCTCGCGGCGCTCGCCGTCCTCGCCGATTCACCCAGCCGCCTGCGGGGCATCGCGCACCTGCGGCTACAGGAGACCGACCGGCTCGCGGCGCTCGCGGCGGAGCTGGGGCGCCTGGGTGCGGCGATCACCGTGACCGATGACGGGCTGGCCATCTCTCCCGCGCCACTGTCCGGCGCCCGGCTCGACCCACGGGCCGACCATCGGCTCGCCATGGCCTATGCCGTGGTGGGGCTGGTCGTGCCCGGGGTGCTCGTCCACGACATCGCCACGACCGGCAAGACCGTGCCACACTTCGACCGGCTGTGGGCACGCATGCTGGCCGGTACCAGGATGCTGGACGAGACGGTCCGGCAACCATGAAAGCCCGCCGTCGCGGGCTGGAACGGCGCGGGTGAATGCCGCGGGAGCTGGACGAGGACGACGTACGGGTCCGAGCTGGGCGCGGGTCACGGCCACGTACCCGGGAGCGGCCCGACCACGCCGACGCGGTGGCGGCGAGCATCGTCGCGGTCGATCGCGGCCGCTACACCTGCCATGTCACCGGACGGATCGCGGCGACGGCAGCGACCGTGCGGGCGACCAGGGCGAAGGCGCGGGCGGACGATGGGTCGACCGGCCCGCCGCAGTCCACCGGTATCCTGGTCGCCGCCGTCCGCGGCGGCTCGTTACGCCGGACGAGCGTGATCGTCGGCGATGAGGTCGCCCTGGTCGGGGACGTCTCCGGCTCGCCTGGCAGCCTGGCCCGGATCGTCGCGCGAGCTGAACGCCGGAGCGTGCTGCGGCGCACCGCCGACGACACCGACCCCCTCGAACGCCCGATCGTCGCCAATGCCGACCGGCTCATCATCGTCTGCGCCCTCACGGACCCACCACCGCGCACCGGGATGATCGACCGATGCCTGGTCGCGGCCTACGACGGTGGCCTGGAACCGGTGCTCTGCCTCACCAAGGCCGATCTCGCCGACGACGCGCCATTGCGGGAGCTCTACGGACCGCTCGGCCTCCCGGTGGTGACCACCCGGCCGGACAGGAGCGTCGAAGCGCTGACCGCGCTGCTCCGCGGCCGTGTCTGCGTCCTGTTCGGTCATTCCGGTGTCGGCAAGTCAACGCTGGTCAACCGGCTGGTACCGGATGCCGCCCAGACAATTGGCGCGGTCAACGCGGTCACCGGACGAGGCCGGCACACATCGTCCGCGGCCATCGCCCTGCCGATGCCCGGTGGGGGCTGGGTCGTCGACACCCCGGGGGTGCGCTCGTTCGGGCTGGGCGCGGTCCGCGCGGAGCGGGTACTGGCCGCTTTTCCCGATCTGGCTCCGGCCGCGGCCGCGTGCCCGGGTGGCTGTACCCATCAGGCGGGCCTCGCGGACTGCGCGGTCGACCGCGCCGTCGATGACGGGCTGGCGGAGCCCGGCCGGCTCGCGAGCCTGCGCAGGCTCCTTGTCGCCCGCTCCGGTGCCGACCCGGCATAGC
>NZ_CAKJTP010000020.1:17747-28840 GCF_917627335.1 Protofrankia sp. CiT1
AGGCCCGAACTCGGTGGGGATATCCGTCATTACCGGCCGGCGCCCCGGTACGCTCGCCGCGTGACCCGTGCCGCACAGACAGATCCGGATCCCCGCCCCAGCGGCCTACCGGCTAGTAACGTCGAAATCCCGGCGAACCCGGCTGCCGACGACCACCCGGTCACCGATGATCTGGCCCTGGCCCTGGCCCTGGCGGATGCCGCCGACGCCATCACGATGGCCCGTTTTCAAGCTGTTGACCTGCTGGTCGAGGCAAAGCCCGACGCCACTCCCGTGACCGACGCCGACACCGCGGTGGAGGCGATGATCCGGGCCCGGCTGGCGCGGGTCCGGCCCGGCGACGCGGTCCTGGGCGAGGAACAGGGGCTGGTCGGTGAGGCCCGGCGCCGTTGGGTGGTCGACCCGGTGGACGGTACCAAGAACTTTGTCCGCGGGGTGCCGGTGTGGGGGACGCTGCTCGCTCTCGAGATCGACGGTACGGTCGTCGTCGGTGTGGCCAGCGCGCCCGCAATGGGCCGGCGCTGGTGGGCGGCACGCGGTCACGGGGCTCACACCCGGACGGTGGCCGGCGAGATCCGTTCACTGGCCGTGTCAGCGGTGACAGACCTTGCCGACGCCTACCTGTCGTTCGCCTCCATCGAGAACTGGTCGGCGGCCGGTCGGCTGGAGCCCTTCCTCGATCTCGTGGCCGCGGTGTGGCGGACCCGGGCCTTCGGTGACTTCTGGTCGCACATGATGGTCGCCGAGGGAGCTGTCGACCTTGCCTGCGAGCCCGATGTCTCGCTGTGGGACATGGCCGCCCTCCAGGTGATCATCGAGGAGGCCGGGGGCACCTTCACGGATCTCACCGGACGCCCTGGGCCGGCCGGTGGCTCGGTTCTGACAACCAACAGCCGGCTGCATGCCCGGGCGCTGGATATCCTGAACCAGCCTTCCGTGCGGTGACCCGTACCGCGCGCCGTCCGATCGGCTTTGCCCATCGGGGCTCGCCCGCGCTGTTCCAGCGGGAGAACACCGTAGCGGCCTTCCAGCGGGCGTTGGCGGGCGGTGCCGGTGGGCTGGAATCGGATGTGTGGCTCACGGCGGACGGCGTGGCGGTACTGCACCATGATGGCGTGCTCGGACCGCCGGGCCGGCGCCGCCGGCTCAGCGAGACACCGGCCGCGGCGCTCCCGGGGTGGCTTCCACGCCTGGCCGGCCTCTACGCCGCCTGTGGCAACGCCTTCGAGCTCAGCCTGGACCTGAAGGACCCACCCGCCACCGCGCGCCACGCCGTGCGCGCGGTGGTCGAAACCGCCCGCGCGGCTGGTGCGGCGGACCGCCTGTGGCTGTGTGGGGATCTTGACGCGATCCGCTCCTGGCAGTCGATCATCAGCCTGGAGGCGCTGGATGACACGGTGAAATTCGTGAACTCCGCAGCCAGCCGGGAGATCCGCTCCCACCGGGCGATCGGCGGAGGCCTGGAGGCGTACGCGCGACGTGCGGCCGCCGCCGGAGCCACCGTGCTGAACCTGCGTGCCAACGACTGGTCCGCCGCGATGGTGCCGTTGGTGCACGCTCACGGGCTTCTTGCGTTCGGCTGGCATGCCCAGTCGTCCCGAGCCCTGAACCGCCTGCTGGGATTCGGCGTGGACGGTGTCTACTCCGACCACCTCGGCCGGCTTGTACGCGCCACCAACGACGAAGCAACAATCGCGCGTACACGTCACGTGCAGTGACCAAAAAACAACGCCCGATCATCGCCGACAGGAAATAGTCGGCGCAAAATCCAATCACTCAATAAAATCCGAACACAACCGCCAGCACAATCCCCCGCACTGCGCAGAGTGACCAGCTCGACGCATTGGCGTGACCTCGGCCAGGCCTGGTTCACCACCCTGGTTCACCGCGGGTGAATGAGTCCGAGCCGACCACATTCGCATAGCCGAGAGTGCATATTTCATGACTGGCGCCGCTTCGTCGAAACGTTCACTCCTCGGCAGCCACTTTCAGCATCTGCGCCGGAAATCCCGTCCGTTCCGCTACATGTTCGACAGAGTAACCCTGCCGTACCAGGTCACGAGCCTGCTCAAGGGTCCAGCCACGGCCGGGGTCAACCCGGCGAACGACGACCTCACCTGCCTGGCGACGCTCTTCCGGCCAGCTCAGACGCGCACGACGTGCCAACGGTCGACCTCCGATATATCTCTGACTTCAGTTACTACAGCGAGGATAGGCCATATTGGCATGACCGCGCCCGACGAAGTCCACGATAGCGGGCCGCGGTGTCCCAATGCGATAGCGGGTTGGAACAAAGAAGTGGCATCTGTCTCGACGATCCGGCGCGGTAGCCGGTTGAGCGGGATGAAGCGGGTATCATGTGCGGTCAGCGGCGTACGGGTCACGAACCGATCCGCGGTTGTTCGCTCCGGAGAACGTTCCATGGCTCCCAGCCAGTATGAACCTCCCGGGCCAATGGACGCACGGTCATGGCTCTTCCCACAGCTCCGCGGACCTACGGAACCCTGGCTGGGCACCCCGGACGAGGCCGCGCCGAAGATACTGCCCACGATCGGTGGATCCCGGCTCGCCGGCTTCCGTACGCTCGCCGGTGGCGAATCCTCACTTTCCGCCGTGTCTTGTTCACCTCGGCCCACGCGGGACCGGCCCTTCCCCGTGACGGGTGCCGAGCGGCGTGCTCGAAGCCGCGGCCAACGCGCTTTCCTCACCGGTGGCCGCTCTCATCCGCCGGCTCCGGCTTCGGCCCGGCGGCTGCTGCGGGCGACACCCGCTGGAACGCATCAGATCCCGCCACTGGCGAGCCGAGTACGTTGCCGGGCGAGTCGAGGACAAAAACTCCTCCAGCACCGTCCGAAAGCGCTCCGGGTTACTGCGATGCGGGAAATGCCCGGCGTCCGCGAAGATCTCCAACCGGCTGCCGGGCATCGCCGCGTGCAGGATCCGCGCATGTTCAGGCGGGATCACCGCGTCATGCCCACCCCAAATGATCAGAGAAGGCATTCCGGCCGCGAGGTAACAGCGGTCCAACATCGTGATTGCCTGGCCATGGCCGTCCACGGCGGTCCGCAACGTCCGGAGGAATGCCGCTCGAGCGGTGTCCACATGCAGATCTTCCAAGGTGCGCATGAGGTCGTCGACATCGCGCCCCAGATCGGTGTGCAGCCAGCGCAACGCCCGCGTCACCGCCCAACCGATATGGCGCAGGGATGCCGTGGTAAGCAGTGAGAGCACCGCTCCTGAACCTGGAATCGCCGCGGCCCGCAGCAGCGGATGGATGTCGGAACGCACTCCCCCGGTGGCTACCAGCACCACCCGCTCGCACCGTTCGGGAAACTGATAGGCGAACTGCATGGCCACCCCGCCGCCCAGGGAGTGGCCGACCACCGTCACCCGGTCGATGCCGAGTACCGTCAACAGGTCACGCATTCCGCAGGCGTATCCACCAATGGAATAGTCGCCCCGGGGCTTGTCCGACCGGCCGTGCCCGAGAAGATCCGGCGCGATCACCGTTCGGCCGCGGGCAAGCAACGGAATGAGGTCCGCCCAGGTCTGCGAACTGTCCCCGATCCCGTGGATGAGCAACAACGCCGGTCCGTGCCCGGCACGGATGTAAGCCCGACGATATCCGTGCACGGTTACATACCGTATGACATAGCGGGAGGAGCCGGGTGGGCGTGCCCGCTCCGTTTCCGCGCCGGTCGCGGTGCCGGTAAGGTCATCTGGACGATCCGTGGGCACACGTGCCAGGTCACCCGCAACGCGGATACGAGTTTCGCGCATAGCCGCCCTCCGCCTACTCGTCCAGGCCGGCTGGCGGGCAAACCAGACAGTAAAGCCACCAACCAGGTCCGGAAAACCCGTCTTCGGCCTATTGGTCCCACAGCGCCTCCGGCGAGCGCGACGGGACCAGCATCGCGCCGGCTTCGGCTGGTTGGCACCCTGTGCACCTCGACAACGCGGGGATCACCCTCCCACCGCCTTGAGGACGTGTTCCGGAAGCCAGCTGTCCGGCCCGCCGCGTCCAGGCGGCCCCTGGCCGAACGACGACTTCCGAAACACGCCATAGCGCGACCGGTAACAGGGACATGGCGGCGCGAGGCTGGGGCACGTACCTCGCCGCGTTGTCACCGGTCGTTCGTGGCCGCTCAAAACTCGATGTTGCTCATCACGTGCTTGATCCGGGTGTAATCCTCGAGGCCGTAGACTGACAGGTCCTTCCCGTATCCGCTCTTCTTGAAGCCTCCGTGCGGCATCTCGGCAACCAGCGGGAGGTGGGTATTGATCCACACGCAGCCGAAGTCCAGCCGGCGGGCAACCCGCATCGCCCGGGAGTGATCACGTGTCCACACGCTGGCCGCGAGCCCGTATTCGACTCCGTTTGCCCAGGCCACGGCCTCGTCCTCAGAACCGAACCGCTGGACCGTCACAACCGGCCCGAAGATCTCTTGCTGGATCAGCTCGTCATCCTGGCGCAGGCCCGCGATAACCGTCGCCGGGTAGAAGAACCCGGAGCGGTTCAACGGCGCCCCGCCGGTGAGCACCTCGGCATGCCTCGGCGCGCGATCCACCATTGCCTGCACGCGGCCGAGCTGACCGACGTTGTTCAACGGGCCGTAGGCTGCGCTCGGCTCGTCCGGGCCGCCGGTTCTGGTCGCTCGTGCCTGTTCGGTCAGGGCCGCGACGAGATCATCATGGACGCCCGGCGCGGTTAGAATCCTGGTGGCGGCGGTGCAGTCCTGCCCGGCATTGAAGTAGGCGGCGCCCGCGATCCCCGCCGCGGCCGCGGCGACATCGACGTCGTCAAAAACGATCACCGGTGCCTTGCCGCCCAGTTCCAGATGGACCCGCTTGAGGGTGCCGGCCGCCGCCTGGGCAACCTCCATGCCGGCCCGGACACTGCCGGTGACCGACGCCATCGCCGGCAGCGGGTGAGCGATCAGGGCTCGGCCGGTGTCCCGATCACCGCACACCACATTGAGGACGCCCGCGGGCAGGAACTCGGCCGCGATCTCGGCGAGCAGCAAGGTGCTGACCGGGGTCGTCTCCGACGGCTTGAGCACCACGGTGTTGCCCGCGGCGATCGCCGGCGCGAGCTTCCACACCGCCATCATCAGCGGGTAGTTCCACGGGGTCACCTGCGCGCACACGCCCACCGGCTCGCGCCGCGTAAAACTTGTGTACCCGGTCATGTACTCACCCGCCGACCGTCCCTCGAGCAACCGGGCCGCACCGGCGAAAAAGCGGATCTGATCCGCGGCGGGCGGAATCTCCTCGGCCAGGGTGAGCGCGATCGGCTTCCCGGTGTTCTCGCACTCCGCCCGGACGAGGTCGTCCGCGCGTTCCTCGATGGCGTCAGCGAGTGTGAGCAGGGCTCTGGCCCGCTCACCCGGTGTGGTGGCGCGCCAGGATTCGAAGGCGTCCGACGCGGCCCGCACCGCCGCGTCCACATCAACCGCGCCGGATACCGGTGCCTCGGCGAAGACCGCTGCCGTGGACGGGTTCACCACGGGCGTCGTCCGCCCGTCCATAGCCGCGACGCTGGCACCGCCGATGAAATTCGTGAGGATCTTATCCATACGCACTCCGCATCACGCCCCTTACCTGGCGAATCCGGCTAATCCAGCTAACTTGGCCAACCTGGCTCATCCGGCTAACCTGGCTGTCCGCCGCCGGTGGTGCCGGCGAGGTCACGGGCCAACGCCGCGAAGGAGTCGAGGTAGCGGTCAACATCGGCGTCGGAGTGCTGCACCGACAGCGTCCACTCCTCCTCCCGGCCCGGAGCCATCAGGACGCCCCGATTGGCGTTGTAGAGCCAGGCGAGCTCCGGCAGAGCCGGATTCTGGAGCGCCATGAAGGACGTGTAGTCGCGGATCGGGGCATCGGCGAAGTGCACACACCCCTTGGAGCCGATGCCGACCGTGTAGCCAGGCAGCTCGTGGCGCCGGAGAATGTCATCGCAGCCGGCGATGAGCCGGTCGCCCAGCCGATCGAGATGGGCATACGCCTCCGGGGTGAGGACCTCCAGCAGGCTGGCCCGGGCAGCGGCCATGACCAGTGGGTTGCCGTTGAACGTCCCCACCTGTTTGACCCGGCCGCAGGCAACGGCCGCCATGATGTCCGCCGTGGCGCCGATGGCCCCGGACGGCAGCCCGCCGCCGAGCGCCTTGGCCAGCGTGATCATATCCGGCAGCACGCCGAAGCGTTCGGTGGCGCCCCCGGCCGCCACGCACAGACCGGTCTTGACCTCATCGAAAATCAATATCACGCCGTGCCGGCGAGTGATGCTCCGGACAGCCTCCAGATAGCCGGGCTCGGGCAGGACCACGCCGAGGTTCATCATGGCCGGTTCCATGATCACACAGGCTGGCGGACGCCCCTCGGCCACCAACGCCTCAATCCGCCGCTCCATGGCCGGGGCGTCGTTGAACGGCACCGGCACAGTCAGATCGATCACTGTCGATGGAATGCCCTCGCCGTAGGCAAGCGACGCCATGTGATCGACGGGGCCGATGTCCTCGTAGGGGGTCCCGATCGAGACCATCACGTAGTCATGATGACCGTGGTAGGAACCGAAAATCTTGACGATCGTCTCGCGTCCGGTCACCGCCCGGGCGATTCGGATCGCATCCATGGTCGCTTCCGACCCCGAGTTGACATAGCGCCACTGCGGCAGCCCGAAGCGGCGGACCAGTTCCTCACTAACGATCACCGAATCCTCGGTCGGCATCGCGAAGTGGCTGCCCAGGCCTATCCGCTCACGCACCGCGCGAACAATGGCCGGGTGCGCATGCCCCTGCACCATCGAGCCGAAACCATTGTGGAAGTCGGAATACTCGGTTCCGTCGACGTCCCACACCAGCGAGCCCCGCCCGTGCGTCAGGTAGATCGGCCAGGGGTCGCGGGCCTGGTAGGACGACGGCACCCCACCGGTCATCGACCGCAGCGCCCGGTCGTGCATCGCCCGGGAGCCCGGGGTGCGTTCGGCCAGCCGGCGCTCCTCCTGCCGGGTGAGGGCAGCAGCGCGCTCGGCGATGCCGGCGGGCGCCGCGTATGCCCTCGACTCGGATATCGTCCCGCCCATGTTCCCGCTCCCCTTCCGGTAGCCAGGTACGGAAAGCGTAGCCCGCCCCGGCCACCGACAAGGGAATCCACGGAACACTCGAGCGGGGAAAATGCCGGGCCCGCACCGCGTGTTCCGCTTCGCGCAACCGTGCGACTGCCACCACCCGAGATCCGCTCCTGCCGTTCAGGACCCGATAAGGAAGACTTTGTCCCAGGAACGTAAGCCGAGCGTCGCGAGGGCCGCGCCGGAACCCCTCCTCGACGACATCAACAAAGCAATCATCGAACAGCTCCAGGAGGATGGCAGGCGCTCCTATGCGGCCATGGCCACGGCCGTGGGCCTGTCCGAGGCCGCGGTCCGCCAGCGGGTCCAGCGGCTGCTCGACTCCGGGATCATGCAGATCGTCGCGGTGACCGACCCGCTGCGGGTGGGCTTCCGGCGTGAAGCCATGATCGGCGTCAAGGTGTCGGGCGACGCCCGGGAGGTGGCCGACATCATCGCGGCGCTGCCGGAGGTCGATTACGTGGTGCTCACCGCTGGATCGTTCGATCTCCTGCTGGAGATCGTCGCCGAGGATGATGAGCACCTGCTGTCATTGATCAACGACAGCATCCGCGCGCTGCCGCAGGTACGGGAGACCGAGACGTTCGTGTACCTGCGCTTGGTGAAGCAGACCTACACCTGGGGCGCGCGCTGATCCGAACGGTTACGCACGGACACGACTCAACGCGGGGATGGACGCGCCGCGGGGACAGATACCGCATAGCGTGGACCATCCAGGAAAGGAGCCCGATCACCGTGCACATCACGCCGTCAAGGACCGGTGGCTCCGCCGCTGGTACCGATCCGACCACGGCGCCGTACCCGCTCCTGCACCCGTTTGCCCGCCCGGCGGCAGCCCAGGACTCGTTCATCCGGATCGTCTCCGGCAGGGGCGCGCACGTCGTGGACGACTCCGGCCGGCGCTACGTCGATGCCCTGGCGGGCCTGTGGTACTGCGCGGCCGGGCACGGCCGCACAGAGATCATCGAAGCGGTGACGGCGCAGCTGCGCACGCTGGACGCCTTCCACCTGTTCGAACGCTTCAGCAACCCGCCGGCGGAAGCGCTCGCCGAGCGGCTCGCCGAGCTGGCGCCCATGCCCGCTGCCCGGGTGTTCCTGACCTGTGGCGGATCGGAAGCGGTGGACACCGCCATGAAGATCGCCCGCCTGGCGCACGCCGTCACCGGCGAGCCGGAACGAACGATCATCATCAGCCGATCGCCGAGCTACCACGGCGTGACCTACGGCGGCATGAGCCTGACCGGGCTTCCCGCGAACCAGGCCGGCTTCGGTCCCGGTGTCGGCAACATCGTCCACGTGGGCAAGGACGACCTCGACGCGGTGGCCGACGTCATGGCGAGCAAGCCCGGCCGGGTGGCCGCGGTCATCGCCGAGCCCGTGATCGGGGCCGGCGGCGTGTATCCGCCCCGCCCCGGCTACCTCACGGGCCTGCGGGATCTCTGCGACGCCCACGGCGCCTTTCTGATCATGGATGAAGTGATCACCGGTTTCGGCCGGCTGGGCGGCTGGTTCGGTGCTCAGCACTTCGGCGTCCGGCCTGACCTCGTCACGTTCGCGAAGGCCGCGACCAGCGGCTATCAGCCCCTTGGTGGCGTACTCATCGGCCCCGCGGCGCACGAGCCGCTGCGCCGCCCGGACGTCGTACTGCGCCACGGCGGCACCTATTCCGGGCATCCGGCGGCGTGCGCCGCCGCGCTGGCCAACATCGCCGTCCTCGAGACCGAGGACCTGCCAGGCCGGGCATCCGTGATCGGCGAGCGCCTCGCGGCCGGGCTGCGGGCGGTAGCGAGCACGCACGGTCTCAGCGACGTCCGCGGCCACGGCGCGATGTGGGCGGTGGACCTGCCCGACGGCCCGACCGCCACCGAGATCCGCGACCGGATGCTCGCCCATGGTGTCATCGTCCGCCCGCTCGGCACCTCCACACTGGCCTTCTGCCCCCCGCTGGTCATCGACCTCGCCGACGTGGACCTGCTCTCGGCCGCCCTCGCCGCGGCCCTGTCGGGCCAGTGAGCCCGCACAGCGTTGAGTGGCCGGCGGCTGGTCAGGTTTGGTAGATCGGCTGGAACAGCGCATTCCACTCGGCGGCCTCGGCCCTGTCCAGAACGCGATAACGGCGCAGCCGGGCAAGGTCTGAACGCGTGGGAAAAACCAGCGAGCTGTTGGCCGTGGCGGTCAGCTGGGTCCGCTGGTCGCCGCTGGCCGCGACCGCGTCTCGCAGGATCCGGTCACGCGCGAAGGGGACGGGCGTGATGTAGTTGATCCCCTCGGCGAGCTTCGCGGCGACGTCGGGCTGGTAGGCGAAGTCCATAAAAGTGATCGCATCCACCGGATGGGGCGCGGTGACCGGGATGCACATGCTGTCCGTCCACAGAATCCCGCCCTCCTCCGGAACGACGAACCGCAGGTCCGCCCCTTCGGAATTGGCCTGGAAAATATCACCCGACCACGCCATGGACAACCACACCTCCCCTTTCTTGAGTGGCTCGATGTAGTCCTGCTGGTAGTAGTTGCGGACGATATGATCGGCACGCTGTCTGCGCAGGGCATCGGCGGCTTTGTGCCAGTCCGCCGGAGTGGAGGTCTCCGGCATGATGCCCAGCCCCACCAGAGTGAAGTTCGGGAGATCCCGAACATCTCCGAACATCCCGACCCGGCCCGCAAAGGCCGGGTCGAACAGATCGTTGAAACTCCTGATCTCACGGCCGGTGCGGTTCAGGTCGTAGGCGATCCCCGTGATTCCCGACTGCCAGGCAACCGTGAACGTGTTGTCCCGGTCATAGGACGGGCTCACGACGGTCTCGTCGGCGTTGGCGTAGAAGGTGGGCAGCCGGTTCCTGTCCAGCGGCGCCAGGTAGTTCAGCCGGATGAGCTCCGCGAGCACCTGGCCGTTGGTGATGACCATCAGATCGTGGCCGATCGGACGCCCCGCCTCGAGTAACGACTGGATGCCCGCGTAGAACGACTCGTCGTTGTCGATGACCTCACGGTAGGAAACCGTGATTCCGGTTGTCCGGGTGAACAGATCAAGCGTCGGGTGGCCGTTCTTCTGGCCGGGGAACGTGTCGATGTACAGCGGCCAGTTCGCGAAGTCCAGATGGCCCGCCCTGCTCCGGCCGGCCCAATAGTCGGTGACGGAGCGTTCGGGCAGGGGGCTCGGCCCCGTCGGCGCCGGTGGCGGAGCCGCCTGTTGCGATCCGCACGCGGCCAGCAGGACGCCGCCGCCCGTCAATATGCCGGCCAGCCGGAGGAGCTCCCGCCGTCCAAGGGCGGCCTGGGCACCCGCAGGCCCAGACCGCGGCGCTGCCGGCTGTCGCATCGCCATCCGTGGCCTGGTCAGGCCGCGCAGCAGAGCCGGGTGACATGAATTATTTGGATCATTCCGATGATTTCCAAGCACGTCGACGGCGGGCCGTTCGGACATCGTTGACATCGCAGCCATCCTTTTGCGAACTGTTGCTTGACAGTCGAACTACCGTTGGCACAAAAAATCAGAACTCCCTTCGCCGACATTCAACTGCGTGTCCGTATCGTCACTATCGGGACCACGGTGTAGCCGGATGTCACCGGAACGACAGCGGGAGTCCAACGGGATCGCGAGGATGCCGCTGGACCGGTCGCGTTCTGGACGCCGGGCCAGGACAACCCCGACCGGCCAACGGGAGTCCAACAAGTGCGTCGGCCAAGAGCAACTCGGTTCGGGAGGAGTGGATGACCATGGCCCTGGTGCGCCACGATCCACATGATGGCGTCCTCACTACCCGGATCGGCCAGGCTGAGATCACCGTCCGGCCGGAACCACCCGCGGCCTCGGGGCAGGCCGCGGTGGTCCTGCTGCGGCTGGACACGCCCATGCTCGACACGATGTCCGCCGCGTACCTGACGCCTGAAGAAGCTCGCGCCCTCGCCGACGTACTGCTGCGATCAGCCGACCTGCTGCGTCCGGCGAGCCCGTGGCACCCCCCTC
>NZ_CAKJTP010000020.1:29309-47447 GCF_917627335.1 Protofrankia sp. CiT1
TTTCCTTGGGGTGTCATCCTGGTTAGGTGACTTCGGGGGCGTTTGGTGGGACTCCGCGCGTGGTGGGTGGCGGGCGGACGGTCTTTCTCAGTTACGCGGAAGCGGACGCGCCTTGGGCGGTGTGGATTGCCTGGCAGCTGCGGGAGACGGGCTATCAGCCTCGGCTGCAGGCCTGGCACTCGGTTCCTGGAGAGAATTTCGTCGGCTGGATCCGTGCGGAGCTGATGGCAGCGTCCTGCGTCATGGTGATCCTTTCTCCTGCCTATCTGGATTCGAAGTGGTGTAAGGCAGAGCTGAACGCGGCGCTGGTGGATGCGGTTGCTGGGAAGAAGCTGCTGGTTCCGGTACGGGTGGCGCCGTGCGAGGCTCCGCCGCTGTTGCGGGAGATCGGGCGGATCAGTCTTGTCGACCGTTCGGCGGCCGACGCTCACCGTGTGCTGGTCGACGGGTTGATGGCAGCCACGAATGGCGAAGCGGCACCGTCCGCGGTAGCTCCGGGGTATCCGGGGTATCCGGCGGCCGGTGATCGTGGGCAGCCGCCGCGTTTTCCAGGGCCGGACAACGGGGAGCTGAGGCTCAGGCTGCTTGGTCTGGTCCAGGAGGCATGCAAGGAGCGGCACCCCGAAGCGACGGTCCACGGGAGCCACCGGGAGGGGCTGTTTCCCTATGTGGATATGTCTGGGGAACGTGATGGGGAACGGCGGCGGTGGCCTGTTGGGATCAGTGTCAACGCGCCGGACGCGGAGGCGGTCGAGGCGTTCTACAACACGGTCGTGCGGGCGACGTACTTACCGCTGGAGCCGTGGCCGGACTCGGAGCTGGTCTACCTGGGTGAGCCACCAGGGGAGGAGGTTCTGCGCCAAGCACGGCGACGGCGGGTCCGGCTGTTCAGCCTCGCCGAGTTCGAGGGCCGGTGGGATCCACGGCGCTATCTGGCCCGCCAGAAGGAACGGGCGGAATCAAGCGGTCAAGGCGACACATGCTTTTCCAGCAGATCGTTGAACACTGGCCTGTTCTGCGCCCCGCGTCGACGGGTTCCGGCTTTTCCGGACAGATACCCTCGACGCTGGCGGTTCTTGAGTTGTCGGACGTTGCGGCCCTCGTGTTCACCGGTCCGGCTTGCCGGGGAGCCCGCGCCGTCGCGGTGTGTGTTCACACATATGACGTGCTGTGGGCAGATGAGGGATGACACGCCTGGCCTGGCCGGGTTCTGTGGTGTCCTGGCGTGGTCCTGGATTCATGGGTCTGGCGCGGGGCGAGGCCACCGGGGATTGGCAGGGTCGGGGCGTGCGCGCGGCCGGTGTGCTGGTCGTAGCCGGTGATGGCCTGCAGCAACGCGGAGATCCAGCCGGCGAGGATCGCCGCCCACATCCAGACCCGGTTGATCGTCGGGTCGGCGGAGGGCAGGTGCCGTAGTCCCGCGCCGAGCTTGTGTTCCTTGATCCTTGTTTCGACGTCGGCGCGGCCGCGGAACCACCACTCGAGGGCGACGATCCCGTCGGGCTCGTCGGCGGGGATGTTCGTGACGAGGAAGCTGACGGCCCAGCCGTGGTCGGCGACGCCGTCGAGCATCAGTTGTAGCTGGCCGGTCGGGATCGTGCGTCGCAGCCGGGAGCGCGGGTCGGTGGAGACCTCGTCGGCGCGGACCTTCACCCGTCGCACGATCGTGTAGGTGCCGGCCGGGGCACCGGCCGGGGCGTAGTCGCAGGCGGCGACCTGCGCGCCGCGCATATCGCGGGCGTCGACCCACCGGTCTTCGGGGATGGCGGCATACGCCCGCCACAGCGTCTGGCTGCGCGGCGCGGCGATCGCGAAGTCGCCGCCGGCGGCGACCATGGCATGCATGAAGCCGGCCGAGAAGAAGCGCTGTCACACCGGAACAGCGGCGGCGCGCACACCGCATCAGGCAGCACCGCCAACGCCCGACGCATGAGGGCGGTCACGAACGGCCGCGGGTCCTGGTTGCCGGCGAGCAGCTGGGCCGCCAGCGTCAGCCCGGTACGCGCCCAGCTGACCAGCAACGGCCGGCCGGCCCTCTTCCCGTCGTGGGTATAGGCGACACCGCGCTTCTGACGGCCGTAGACCTCCACGTCGGCCGAGTCGCAGTCCAGCGTTTCAGGCGCCGCGCGCGAACGCCTTCGCCGAACGTTGGGTGCGCACCGTCCGCGCCGAGTACCTGGACTGGACCTTGATCTGGAATCGGCGCCACGCGGAACAGGTCCTGTCGATCTACATCGAGCACCATAACACCGCTCGGCCCCACCACGGCCTCGCCCTCGACATGCCCGATCGGCCGGCCTCAGCCGGCGATCCGAGCGGCCCGATCAGACGCGTCGATCACCTCGGCAGCCTCCTCCACGAATATCAACGAGCCGCCTGATCAAGCACCTGACCAGCGAGATCGCATACTTGCGCCCTTCAGGGTACGGGCAGGTAGCTTGCCGTCCCGCGCACCCCAGAATCGGCGGCCAGGACGCGGTCGGCACGGGCCGGGTCGACGCCGCAGGGCCGTGGTCTCACGACGGTGCCACGACCGTCGACGAGGCACCTACATCAGCTCAAGCTGGTAACAACTCGGGCATCGATGTAGACATGCGCCAAAGGTTGTCATTAGGGTCGCAACGGCTGGGGGCCCAACCCGTGCGACCTTGCGGTCGCGTAGACACGACAACGGAGAGTTCATGCCCCTGTCCGCCCTCGCGCGACGACGCCGTGCCGCAGCTCGACCATCGCAGTCCCGGCGGCCCGCCGCGGTCATGCTCGGAATTGGCATGACGCTCTGCGTGGCCACCGCGTGTAACCCGATCAAGGTGCCCGCGTCCGCGGCTAGCCCTTCGCAGACGCCGACGCCGACGGTTTCGTCGGTAACCACGCAGCCCGCTACCACACCATCGGCCTCCTCGTCGGCCTCCTCGGCTGCCAGTAGCACCCCGGGCGGGGCGTCGCCCACCAGTAGCGGCGGCTCGACCAAGACCTTCATGGGCAGCAGCACGGTGCTGGTCGGCGGCTCGATGTCCGACGCCTCGATGTCCGCCGCTCCGTTCGACCTGCAGTACAGCTACGTGCACAGCCAGCCCGCACCTACGCCGGCCGCGTACACGGCGGCGCGCTGCGATTCGGCATGGTCGAACTGGTGGGGGTGCTGGACCGGCCCCACCACCGCACCCGGTACTCAGATCACCGTGCGCGAGAACTCCGTGGCCAAGGCGACCTACCAGGGCAAGGCGCACCCGCAGGGGATGGTCTGGGACTGGTACTCCTTGATCGACGTCGCAGGTATGGCCGGCCTGAGTGAGGGCCCGGACGAGGTCAAGGTCATCAACAACGCCGACCTGCTCGGCAAGTACCTGAACGACTACCGGTTCTTCCTGCAGAAGATCGGCACGTCGCGGGACCTGATCGACCTTGAGCCGGACTTCTGGGGCTTCGCCCGATCGCTGGGCAATCTGCACCAGGTTCCGGCGCAGGTGAGGTCGGCGAACTCGACCGATTGCGGCTCCCAGGAGAACAGTGCCTCGGGCCTGGCCCAGTGCATGATCGCGATGACCCGTAAGTACGCGCCGAACGCCGGCGTGGGCCTGCACATGTCCTGCTTCGACTGGCAGAGCAACATCGAGAAGTGCAAGAGCGACTACGTCGACCTCGGCGCCAACGCCGGCGACTTCCTGGTCACCGACATCTCCGACCGGGACGCGGGCTGGTACGCCCAGCCGGCGCACGGGGGCAAGGACACCTTCTGGACCGACCAGAAGGCCGCCACCGCCCTGAGCTTCTACAAGACGATGGCCGAGGCGGTCGGCAAGCCGGTGCTGCTGTGGCAGATCCCGGTGGGAAACATGGCGCAGAACAACACGCCCAGCCACTACCAGGACGACAAGGTGGACTGGCTGTTCTCGCACATGACCCAGGTGGCCGATGCCCATGTCGCGGCCCTGCTGTTCGGCGCGGGATGGTCCGAACAGACCACGCCCGAGACCGACGGTGGCAACCTGATCAACAAGACGATCGCCTACCGCAACTCCGGAGGCGTCGCCCTCAAGTAGCCAGCACTAGGTAGGCGCTCACCTGCGGCCGGACCCGGTCCCCAACCCCTGTCGGGACCGGGTTCGGCCGCGTTCGTCTCGACCCCGACCGGGTGGGGTCTCACAACCCCGATCCGCCCGGGACTGTCGACTTTCCGGCGGTTCCGGATCCAGGGCGATGTGCCCGTGGTCAGTGCGGCTGGTCGAGTTGGCTGGCGACGAGCGGGAACTCCGTCTTGAGGAGCGTTGTCAGTTGCTCCTGAAGTTCGCGCAGCGCGGTCGCGGCGATGCGCCACACGATTGACCAGTCGACGTCGAAGTATGTGTGGACGGCGATGTTGCGGAAGCCTGTACGGATCGCCACGGCACATCCGGCCAGCGCGCGCGGATCCCGGATGAGACTCGCCCGGCCGCCTCACCGATCACCAGCAGCTTCTGGAGAACAGCGCTCTGGATCAGGTCGCTCGCTGCGAACGTGGCCTCATCGATGTCCTGGACGAACGTCGTCACGGTCGCCGCCGCTTCGATCATGTCGACGAGATACAGCTCGTCACGCCGCATAGAGGACCCTCGCCTCCGCGAGCACCTGATCGCGGATGACCCACTTCAGCCGGGACTTGGGCACCAGGTCGACGCGACGTCCGACGATCTTCTCGAGCTCGTCTCGGAGATCGACGATCTCGAAGCCAAGCGTCGAGTCGGACGCCAGCACATACAGCAGGTCGACGTCTGAGGAACCGATGCCGTCGCCGCGCGCCACCGAGCCGAAAACGGACAGCTCGGCGACGCCGTAGCGCCGGCACACCTCAGCAATCCGGCTGTCACGCAGGTCGACGGTCACCCGACCATTATCGCCCCCAGACAGGCCACGACCGCACGACTGCGGCACCGCCTCACGCGCGTTCACAGCGCGACGCCCGGCGGCGTCCTGTGTGTGCCGATGAAACAGATTAGGGCGTAAGCGAACTACGCACTTGATTGCGGCAGGGGACGTCTGCGAACGTTGCCGCCATGAGATCAACGGGTGCGGGGCGGCCTTGGCCGCCGTGGAAACTGCCGGGATGGCCCTGGGGGGATGGGCGGCTGCCTCGAGCCGCTCCGGTCGTGTTGGGTCTTGGATGGAGCCCGTCGCTGCCGGGCTCGGTGGCGGTTGTGCTCGTCACTGCCACTCTCATCGGGTTCCTGAGCTGGGTGGTGGGCAGCGACGCCCGCACGCGCCGGCTGGCTCGGCTGCTGCACTCCCGACGGGGTGACCAAGGATGACCGGTGAAGGGGCCGAACAGCTCGTGACCCGGGAGGAGATCGCCTCAGCAGCCGGCGTGACGACGCAGGCGGTCAGTAACTGGGCGCGGCGGTACACGAACTTCCCGCACCCGGTAGGTCGATCAAGCCCGCAGCGGTTCGCGGCGGTCGAGGTCGCGATCTGGCTCGACACGCATACGATCGATCGCCCGCGTCGACGGCCGGACGAAACATCGGGGTCGACGTTCGGTCACCGGTTCCGCGAGAGCCTGCGGCTGCCCCCGGCAGACGCGGCGGCCTCCGGTGCGGGCCACGGGGCCGCGTCCAGACGGCTGCTGTCGCCGCTGTGGCAGCAGCTCTCGACGATGTGGGATTCGGCAAGCACCGGAACCCGGGCGGAGCGCCTGCTGGCCCTAGCCTATCTTCGTCAGGCAGATCCCGAAGGCTGGGCCGCGCTGCGCCGCTCCTATGCGCAGGGCGCGGACATCGCTCAGCTTGAGGCGATGATGAAGGCCCAGCACGTTCACTCCGCCGGGCTCTGGGATGTGCTTCGTGACGTTCTCGGCAGCTTGCCGCCAGAACCGCGGATCCTGCATCTGGCCGGGGCCATCGAGAACGCGCTCGGCACACTGCCGGGAGCGGGCGTACCGGAGGCGGAGATCGGGCCGGTCGTCAGCCAGTACGTGCTCGACCAAGACGCGGAGGAACGCAGGCGCCCGGGGTCCGACTTCGTCACCCGGCCCACCGTCGCCCGTCTTGTCGCCGATCTGCTGGCGCCGCGTCCCGGCGAGCGGATCTACGACCCCTGCTGCGGCTCCGGGGAGCTGCTGATCGCCGCTGGACTGCGGGCCCGGACCGGACGTGCCGAGACCAGCGAGCCCGAGCAGGTCCTGCACGGTCAGGCCCGCGGCGCACACTCCTGGCGGATAGCGAAGCTGATCGCCGCCATCCACGGCCTGCCCGCCGATCTGGGCCCCGGGCCCGAAAACGCGCTACGCCATCATGGCACGGGACTGCTCGGAAGCTTTGACGTCGTCCTGACCAACCCGCCGTTCAATCAGAAGGATTGGGGCGCGGAATTCGTCCGCAGCGACCGATGGGAGTTCGGCCAGCCGCCACGGGACGATGGCAATCTCGCCTGGCTGCAGCACTGCCTGTCCGTGCTCGACGAGCGTGGTCGGGCGACTGTCATCATGCCCACCAGCGCCGCTGCGAAGACCAAGCCGCAGCAGCAGCGGATCCGTGGTGACATGGTGGACGCGGGAATCGTCCGCTGTGTCATCGCGCTACCCGCGAAGCTGTTCTCCGAGAGTCCCGTCGGAGTGAGCCTGTGGGTGCTCGATCGCCGTACCCGCCCTTGCCGCGACGAGGTGCTGTTCATCGACGCAACCCGCCTGGAGACAGGCGCGGTCGCCCACGACCGGCGCCATCAGCTCAGCGACGCGGCCCATGCCACGATCGTCGGCGCCTACCAGACATGGGCGGCCAGCCCACCCGGACAGTACGTCCCGGTGGACGGCGTCACTGCCACCGCAACCGTGCAAAAGATTGGGCAGCTGGACTACCGGTTGGAACCGAGGCTGTATCTCCCGATGGTTCCGCAGTTCGCGTCCGCCACCGAGAGTGTCACCGTGACGGCTCACGCCCTTCATGAGGAGCTTGAGGAACTCAACCACCGGGTCGCGGACGCTCGCGAAACACTTCGCCGTCTTCTCACGGAACTAGGTCCGGATTCGTCGGCAGCGGACAGCCGGGGATCCTGCGAGCTCGGGACCATATGCGATGTGAAGACCGGGCCATCCGGCCGAAAATATCTTCCTCGAAGCCGCGAGTCGGACGCGGTCCCGCTACTTCGACCTCCCGACATCAACAAGCACCGCATCGCGACCGACGACCTTTACATGATCGACCGCGCGGCGGCCCGGAAGGATCTGGCCCAGTACTTGCTGCAGCCAGGAGACATCGTCTACAGCCGGATCGGGGACAGCGGCCACCGAGCCATAGTGGAGCCCGACCACGAGGGATGGGCGTTCGGAACCGCGCTGATCAGACTGCGGCCGACCGCGGACTGGCTTTCGGCCGACTACCTCTACTACTACCTCGGCACCCACTTGGTTCAGGACATCCTGGCCCGGCGGAGCGTCGGCGCGACGGTCCGTGCCCTCAGCGCCGACAGCCTCCGCCGCCTGACCATCCCGCGGCCACCCCATAACACCGACGCCCTCATCACCTATCTCGCCAAGTGCGACGAGGTGAGCGAGATCAGCCAGCGGATCGGGGAAGTCGTCACCCGCCTTCGAGACCTGCTCGCGGACCACTCCATCGCCGGCGCGGCACGACCTGGCACATCAGTGGTCAGTGAGCCTTTCCCGGCAACGGTCAGAAACGCTGTGTGAGGCTACTCAAACGGATCCAGTACCGGCCCGACCTGATCGACGGCTGCTATCCCGTGACGTATCGGGGTGCCATAGCTTCCATCTGCTCGATCACGAGGCGGATGGCCTCCGGCTGCTTGTCCGGCGGGCCTGTAAGAACAACGGTGTAACACCCAGCGCCAGCGGGCCGTTTCCGCAGGTGAAGGCCCCGTTGTTGGTAGCTACCGGAAGATCTTCTGACAGTCCCGAGCCATGCGGTTCACCTCGGCACGGAAGGGATCCGCGCCGATTTCTTCCTCAGAGGTCATCCGGTAGTAGCCGGAAGTGCGGGTGGCCGCTGATGGGACGGATGGCGCGGAAGTGCTTCCGATCGAGAGTGAACACGGCGTCAGTACGGAAGTAGGCGGCGAGAGCCGCGTTCATCGCGTCAGTGATCCCAATACTCATGTTCTTGTAGAGAGCCATCAAAGCACGGGCGGTGTGCAGGTGGGGAGACAGATCCGCCACCTCGTACCGTCTGATGTCAACTTTGCCCAGAATGTGATCCAGGACTGTGACAGCCGTGTCGGCCCCTATCCGAGTCGAGATCAGGTAGTCCAGCTCGGATAGCACGAAGGGAGAAATTACTAAATGCCCGATTTTGGTGCGGGTCTTGGAGCAGGTCGCATGCTCGGCGTCCAGGCGATTGAACACGGCGAGGAGGGCGGAGGTATCGGCGATTGCAACCGGAACAATCACAAGCCGAAACCCTCCGCGAGCATCTCGTCGACTCGGGCTGACATGTCGGCCGGGCCATCGAAGAGAGGAAGGTCGTCGTCTCCCATGGGATCGACCGGGTAGGGGGGGACGGGTTCGGCGTGACCGGCGGGTACCAGCGTGGCGATATGGCGCCCATTTTTCGTCACCGCAATCGTCTCGCCGCGCTCGGCGGCAGCGAGTATCTTCGCGGCCTGCTGGTTGAACTCCCGTGCGGTGGCTTCCATACCTCCAATGTACTACGGGAGATCGTAAATGTACTACAGCGAGGCTGCGGGTCCATGACGACCCGGTGCACGCCTTCGAAGTGTCCGAGCCGGTCGTCGGAGGTGCGTACGGGTACGGGTGGGATGCCGGCGGCGGGGGCCGGGTCTACGCGATGCACCTGTCGATGATCCGCAAGGCAGCGTGGATGACCCAGGCGAAGGTCGCCGAGGAATACCTGCGGGTATGGCGTGGCCAGGAGCGCCGGTCGCTTGTCACAGAGCGGGGATGAGCACCGATGCTGGGTTACCTGCGCAGTGTGCGCGCCGTCCCAGAACCCCGCCCAGCCAGCCCCGGAGACTGGAGGCGAGGGTGTCTGCGGCCAGTTCCCGCGCCGCTTGGTGCTCACCCAACCTGCCCAGTGCGAAGGCGAGGATGGCCGCCGCAAGCAGGGTGACCGGGTGGTTGTCGCCGAGGATCCACCGGCTGCGGCTGCTGCCGGTCGACAGTCTTGATGGGCTTGGCGCGTCCCACGTCAAGGGGTGTCGCCGTGACCAGGTGACGCCGCACTCCGGCTTGCGCAGGTCTGCCGGAACCACTCAGGTCGGCCCGCTCCCGGCCAGCAGCGCGTTCGCGTGTACCAGCACCATGGGTACCACCCCGGGACACAGATGCCCCCGACCACGCGTGCGCCGAGCACCCAGATGTTGTACGTTTGTTGTACGGTGGCCTCATGAGCGTCGGATTCCGCCCCACCGAAGAGGACCTCCGGATCGTTGAGGCCAACCGCCGTCAGGACGAGAAGACCAGCGACGTCATCCGGCGCGCCCTGCGACTGCTTGACCGGGAGGCGTGGGAGGCGCGTGCCCGCGAGGATATGCACCGGCTGCGGAACGAGGATCTGTCCGCCGAACCCGATGCGTGGGAGTACGACGCCAACGGCAACATCAGAATCACAGGTACGAACCTCGCGGTACCAGCCAGATCGCAGGACCAACCATGATCCACGGGGCGGTGTACCCGGTGGATCTCGGCGACGCCAAGCGCGGGCATGAACAGCGGGGGCGTCGACTCGGCCTCGTCCTGAGTATTGAGCAGAACGCGTGGTCCACGGTCACGATCGTTCCAACGTCGACCGGCGCGCAGGCGTCCACCTTCAGACCGGAGGTGACCATCGCGGGGCGGTCGACCAGGATCCTGATCGACCAGATCCGCACCATCGACAGCTCCTATGTCGCGGGTGACCTCGTGGACTACCTCTCCCGCGACGACATGGCGCAGGTTGAGCACACCCTCTCGCGCTACCTCGGACTGCTTCGCTGAGCGCATCGCCTGGCTCCCGTACATCGGCCTCCCCCGCGACTGGACGAAGACAGAGGCCCGACGCAACTGACGGATCTGTCGAGTTGCTCCTACCGGCCCCCAGCCGGGCCGCGCGGCATGTGCAACCCGGGTACGGACACCGGATATGCGGCCCGATCACCAAAAAAGATGCTGGTAGAAGCCTGAGATCTACGCGAGGGTGACTGGTACCACCCCCGGGCTGCACACGTCCGCGAAGGGGGACTATCCGAGGAAGACGAGTGGCACCGAGGACTCAGCGAGGATGTTGAGGCCATGGTGAACAAGGGCCGAGCCGACCCCGCGCTTCTGGTACGAGCGCACGACCGCCAATGGGCTGAGGACCTGGACCTCGACTGGGGGCCAGTAAAGATCGGGGTTCGTGCTGGTGCGCGGAAGTCAACCGAGGGTCGGCAGAAGCTCGAAAGCGCGGCAGTGGCTGGGAACGACGATCTGGAAGTCCTTGCGGTCGACCGTCGCGACCTTGGGCGTGCCCAGGTGTTCCGCTGTAGCGACCACCACGGCGTCGACTGTGTCGAGCGGAAGATCGGCGTAGCGCCGCACCAGTTGGGCAGCGCGATGGAACTTGTCTCGCTTGTTGATGGCGGCGACGAGTACACCGGTGTCGACAACTATCACCGGTCCGGCTCGCCTAACTCCTCGCGAAGGATCCGAGATGAACGTTCAGCCAGATCACGTTCACCATCCATGATCCCGATGAACGACAAGCGGCGCCCCATGGAAAAGGCCCTCGGAGAGGGCTTCTCCGAGGGCCTTTCGCTGGTAGCGGGGACAGGATTTGAACCTGTGACCTCTGGGTTATGAGCCCAGCGAGCTACCGAGCTGCTCCACCCCGCGTCGGTGTGAGTTCACCTTACAGGACGCCAGGCGGGGGGTGTCAAACGATCTTGATTAATTTTTCCAGCCGGCCTACCTGCCAGGTACCGCCGTCAAGGTGGTCGCCGCGGGAGCCGCGGGAGCCGCGGGCGCGGCCGAATCCGCGGCGACGGCCGGCGAGGAAGGTGGTACGGCTGCCGGGGGTGAGCCCTGCGCGGACGGTGCGGGGGCCACCGAGGCGGCAGGTGGCGTCCTGGTGAGCTGCGCCAACCGGTTCAGCGCGTCCGACAGGTCCTTCTGGGCGGCGCCGTAGGCAGCGAAGTCGGGGGGTGACTTACGCAACGCGTCCTGCCCGGCGGCGAAGGCACGATCCGCGTCCGCGATCGCCTGTTGGATCTCCGTGTTGCTTGTTGTGCCTGGCGGGGCTGTACGTTCGGTGGGGCCGTCGTGTTCGGTGGGGCCGTCGTGCTCGGTGGCGTGCCGGTCACGCCGAAGACCTGGCTCAGCGCCTCGTCCAGCGTCGGCGCGAAGCCGATGCGATCACCAAAGACCGCGGCCACCCGTTGCAGCGTCGGGTACACCGCGTTTTCCCGCGCCTGGACGTAGTACGGCTCGATATACAGCAGGCCACCGGCTACCGGGAGAGTGAGCAGATTCCCCTGAATCGTCTGCGAACCTTCGCCCCGCAGCAGGCTCAGCTCCTTGGAGATGTCGCCCTTGGACTCGATGAGGTTCTGCACCTGCACCGGCCCGTTGATGGTCACGCCTTTCGGCAGCCGCAGTACCTGGAACTCGCCGTAATTACCGGGATCACTCGACACGGCCATGTAGGCGGCGAGTTTCGACGAGCCCTTCGCCAGCAATGGCGACGTCAGGTTGAATGACGGCCGAGAATGATCGACGAGCTGACTGTACACGTAGAAGGGCGGCTGGGGCTGGTTCTGGTTGTCCGGCGACGGCGAGACCGCCCAGAAGTCCTCCTGGGAATAGAACTCACGCGGGTCGCGCACGTGATAGGAGGCAAGGAGATCCCGCTGGACCTTGAAGAAGTCCTCCGGGTAGCGCAGATGCTCCAGCAGCCCGGCCGGAATGTCCTTCTTCGCCCTGACCGTGCCGGGGAACGCGCTCATCCAGGTCCTGAGCACCGGGTCGGACTCGTCCCAGGCGTAGAGCGTGACATTTCCGTCGTACGCGTCAACGGTGGCCTTCACCGAGTTCCGGATGTAGTTGACCTCGCTGGCCCCCTGCGCGGACCGGTTTGACGCACGGCTCGTCACGGCGTCCGCGGTGACCGAACCGAGTGTCTTGCGCTCGGCATAAGGATATCCATCGGAGGTGGTGTAGCCGTCGAGAATCCACACGACCCTCCCGTTGACGACCGCCGGGTAGGGATCGCCGTCGAGGGTGAGCCAGGGCGCGACCTGGCTCACCCGGTCACGCGGATTGCGCACGTACAGGATGCGGGATTTCCCGGTGATGTCACTGGACAGCAGTATGTTCTTCTCCTGGAAGCGCAGCGCGAACAACGCCCGGCGGAACGTCGACCCGATCGACACGCCGCCGGCACCGTCGTAGGTTGTCGTCGACTGGCTGTCCGCGGTGACGCCCGGCCCGTCGATCTCCGCCTGCTTCGTACCGACGATCGAGTACCCCGGCGACATCTCGCCGAAGTAGATCCGGCTCTCGGTCAGGCCCAACGGCCCGGTGGGCGGCAGGTTCTGCTCCGCGAAGTTCGGCCGCCCGGAGGTGTCGACGGTGTTCGCCGGCGCCGCGACGAATCCCTTGCCATGCGTATACGTCAGATGCAGATTGATCCAGTTACGCTGCTGCTCGGTGAGACCGTTCTGGTCGAGTTCCCGGACCGAGACCACATAGTCGTGGGTCGCGCTCTGCCCGTCCGGTCCGGTGGCCGTGTAGCGGTCGATATCCAGCGACGGCGGGAAGCCGTAGTAACCACGGATCTGCTGCAGCTGGTCGTACGTCCGGGACAGCCGGTTGGGGTCCAGCAGGCGGGCGTTGGACAGCGTCGCCGAATCCGCACCGAGTTTCGCGGCGTCGGGCACGGTACTGGCGTCATACGGCAACGGGGCTATCTGCTGGATCGCGTACGCCGCCCGGGTGGCCTCGATGTTGCGGGCGATGTAAGGGGCCTCCCGGGACGCCTCGTTCGGCCGGACCTGGAACTGTTGGACGATTGCCGGGTAGATTCCGCCGACCACCAGCGCCGACAGCACCAGTATCCCCGTGGACAGCAGGGGCAGCGTCCAGCCGCGTTGGAAGATGTTGTAGATGAACAGCACCGCGCACAACAGCGAGATGAACAGGAGGATGAGCTTGGCCGGCAGGACGGCATGGGTGTCGGTGTAGGACGCGCCGTTGACAACCCCCCGCGAGGAGAACACGAGCCCGAAGCGGTCGAGGTAGTAGGCCCACGCCTTGAGCAGGGCAAGGAGCCCCAGCAGGACGGATATGTGCGCCTTCGCGGCCGGCACCACCCGCTCTCCCTGGGTCTGCAGCCGGATGCCGCCGAACAGGTAATGCGTCACCAGCGTCACCAGCAACGACAGCACCACGGTCGTCAGCAGGAAACCCAGCAGGAACCGCTGGAACGGGTATGTGAAAGCATAGTAACTGATGTCACGGTGAAACTGCGGGTCACGTTGCCCGAAGGGCTCGCCGTTCAGCCACAACAACCACGTCCGCCAGCGGCCGGACGCCGAGACACCCGCTACGATACCGAACAGGGCCGAGACCCCGAACAGGATCAGAACTGTGTACGGTTCAACGGCGACTCGGTAGCGCTCGAGGTTTTGCTGCTCAAGCGACAGCGGGCGGATCGGTGGTCGCAGCCTGTACGCAAGCACAAGGTTGGTACCGATCGCCACCGCCATCAGGGCACCGAATATGACGAACAGCAGTATCCGCGTTGACAGGACGGTGTTGAAGACCTTGCCGAACCCGACCGACCGGAAGAAGAGCAGGTCGGTGTAAACCCGCGTGAAGACGCCCAGCAAAACGATCAGAACAATGACCACAAGCAGCGCGGGGATGAGGATGCGGGTACGCGCCACCAGTGGTCTGCGGGCTGCTGCCACTCGCTCCTCCTTGCGTCCGGGGCAGACGACCGGGTTGTCCACCTGGAAGGCAACCTACGCCAGTGCCCGGGTGGCGCCATCGGAGAGGATGCGCTCGTGACCAGCCCCGACATCAACGAGTTGACCGCTGTTGTGCTGGAGGTCGAACGGCACGTCGCCGATCTGGGCTGGGATCAGCCCAGTCAGGTCTACGCGTTGGCCGACACCTCCGAGCTCATCGCCCGCGAACCGGCCCTCGCCTCGCACATCGGCGACACCGCGCCCGGCTCACTCACCCCCGTCGAACAGGAGCCGCTGCCGGCCGGCCGTCTCGACGAGGTCCTGGCCGCAATCGGCTGGCCACCGGAGGTGCTTGGCTGCGTCCTCGTCACCGAACTCGTCGTCCTGCCGCCCAGCGCCGAGCAGGAGACTCCATACGATGAGCGGGATATCGAGATCTGGGCCGCCAGCCATCCCGAACGCCAGGACGTCCGGCTCGCGGTCGGAGTGACCCGGGACGGGCAACACGCGTCATGCCTGCGGGTCCGCGGCGACGACGAGCTGGTGGTCGATCCGGACCTCGCGGACAGCCTCGTGGACGGCCTGCTGGCGACCTTTCACTGACCGTCCCGTTCGCCGCTGGCTGGTGGAGCGGCTCAGCCAGCCAGCCGGGCAAGGCAATGATCAACAGCTCTGGACGACGGCCTGGGGGTTATCCACGAGCGCCGTCAGGTCGCGGACAGCCCCCTTGAGGGTCTCGACCCGCACAAGCCGGAGGCCCGCCGGTGCCGATTCCCGAGCATCCGGACAGTTCGCCGCCGGTACGAGAAAGACGACCGCGCCCGACCTGCGAGCGCCGAGCAGCTTCTGCTGGATGCCCCCGATCGGGCCGACCGTGCCGCCGGCGTCGATGGTACCGGTGCCCGCAATTGTGCGACCGTTGGTGAGTTGGCCTGGCGTAAGAAGGTCGACTATGCCGAGAGCGAACATAAGACCGGCGCTCGGCCCCCCCACGTCGGTCAATTTGATCTTAACCGTGAAAGGGTAGTTGCGCTTCTCCATCGTGCTGATGCCGATGACTGGACGCCTCGGGTCGTTGCGCGCCGCCACGGTGGTGATCGAGGTCTGGGCCGGCGCGCCGCCGTCACGGATGAAGGAGACGGTTACCGGCTGACCGGGATGAACCCGGACCACCGCATCCTGCACCTGTTGCGGAGTGGACACAGCGGTGCCGTCGACCGACACGATGACGTCACCCACGCGCAGCTTTCCCGCGGCGGGCGACGATGCATCCATGATCTGCTGCACGAGCACGGAGGTGCCGGTCGGGGTGATGCCGAGCTCGCCGAGAGCCGCGGAGGTGGCTTGATCCTGCGAATCGATCATAGCCGCGGTGTTCTCCTGCCGGGCCTCCTCGTCGCTCGTGCCCGGTGGCTGCAGCAGCTCCCGCGGGACCACGGCACGATCGGTGTCGAACCAGCCGTGGACCGCGTCCAGCACGCTCAGCTTGGGCACCTCCTCGACCGTGGTGAGCTCAAGCTTCCCGGATGTCGGATAGGTTTCGCGGCCGACAATCTCGATCAGCGGCTTGCCGTCGGGACGCCCGAGCGTGTCGGTCACCGGGCCGGGTGAAAGCATCACGAACGGCACAGGCAGCGACAAACCCACTACCGTGAGCACCAGCGCCAAGACAGACGCGACGAGAAGTGTCTGGATACGCCGCGTCATGCTGGCAGTCTAGAACCCGCCATTCAGCGCCCGCCGGGCTGGCCCGGCGACATGAGCGACATGGGGGTCATGTCACCGTACGGACTGATCACGTGGAACGCCCATGGGCCGTGCGAGCGCGGCCATGCTGCGACGGTAGCCCTCCACGGTGATCAATGCTTCGGGTTTGCGTTCCGGGCGTGACCGCAACGCGAGCCAGACGAGAGTGATGAGGACGGCAATTGGCGGGATGAGCAGAAACCACATGGCGGCCTCGGCGTCGAGACGGGGAAGAAGGGAGGCGGACACCATCGTAGGTGCCCCGTTCAGCAGGCGCCTACCCACTCCGACGAACCGTCTGCAAATACCTGGCGCTTCCAGATCGGCACGTGTTCCTTGACGTCGTCAATCAGTCGCCGGCAGGCCGTGAAAGCCTCGGCGCGGTGCGTGGCCCCCACCGCCACAACCACGGCGATGTCGTCGACACCGAGCAGCCCCACCCGGTGGGTGACAGCCACCGCCCGGACCGGATGGACGGCGGCCACGCCAGCGGCCACCCGTACGATCTCGCCGCCGGCCCGTGGATGGGCGGTGTACTCCAGCGCGGCCACGCCACGCCCGCCATCATGATCACGTACTGTCCCGACGAAAACGGCGACCCCGCCCACGGCAGGCCCGCGCACGGCCTTCAGGCACTCGTCGACCGACAGCTCCCGTTCGCGGATCGCCGCGATGACGACCTGCCCGGCAGTCCTGTGTTGCGCCTCCTGCCCAGCATGGATGTGGCCCACGATCCGACCGTAGGGGATCCGCCTGACCGGCGTCATCATCTTCATCAGCGGACGCTCGGGCGGGCGATCCAAACCGTTCCAGTAGTCGTATCGTGATGTCGTTTCGGCATCCGCGGGAAAACGCACTACCGTTGGTGCATGTCCGGATCCATGGGCCCTGGGCCTCAACTCGCATCCACCCGGCAGGGACGCCGACGATGAGCGGCGGCTTCCCCTTCGGGTTCACCCCGGGTGACTCGTCCTCGCGCGGTGCCTCCGGCCCGCCGTCCGGCGGCGGGGCGCCGTTCTTCGCCGAGCTGGAGCGGCTGCTGGCCTGGCACGACGGGCCGGTGAACTGGGAACTCGCACGCCAAGTCGCGGTACGTGCGCTCGGCGACGCTGACCGTGCCGTGTCCGACAGCGAGGTCGAGGAGGTTCGCCAGGCGGTCCGGCTCGCCGACATCTGGCTCGATCCGGTGACCACGCTACCCGCCGGGGCGACAACCGCCGAAGGATGGACCCGTAACCGGTGGATCGAGGTGACCCTGCCGGTCTGGCGGACATTGTGCGATCCGGTGGCGACCAGGATCGCCGAGGCCATGCGTGGCGGGATCTCCAGCGGGCTCGCGCAGATGGGTGACGCGGGCGGCGGGCTGCCGCCCGAGTTCGCCGCCCAGCTTCCACCAGGCATCGACCTGGGCCAGCTGGCGTCCGCGAGTGGGCCGATCATGAACATGATCAGCCAGGTTGGTGGAATGTTGTTCGGCGCTCAGGTCGGTCAGGCGATCGGCCTGCTCGCGAGTGAGGTCGTTTCCTCCACGGATGTCGGGCTGCCGCTCAGCCCGCCGCGTACCGCCGCGCTCGTCCCCGCGGGGGTCGAGGCCTTCGGCTCGGGCCTGGGGATCGACTCCAGCGAGGTCCGGATCTACCTGGCATTGCGCGAAGCGGCATCCCAGCGTCTGTACGGCCATGTCCCATGGCTACGCGCGCACGTTCTCGGCGCGGTCGAGGAATACGCGCGAGGCATCGCGGTCGACTCGGAAGCGGTTTCACGGGCGATGGAGATGATCGACCCAATGCGGATCATGGATCCGGCAAGCCTGCAGGAAGCCCTCGGCGAGGACGTCTTCGACGAGGCGACCACGCCTGAACAGACCGCGGCGCTGGCCCGCCTGGAGGTGATCCTCGCCCTGGTCGAGGGGTGGGTGGAGACGGTCACCGACGCCGCCGCCGCGAAGAACCTGCCCGCCGCCTCCAGGCTGCGGGAGATGGTACGCCGCCGCCGCGCCGAGGGCGGGCCGGCGGAGCAGACCTTTGCGACGTTGGTGGGCCTCAACCTGCGCCCGCGCAAGCTGCGTGAGGCGGCCGCGCTGTGGCAGGCCGTGGCGGACGCCCGGGGGATCGACGGACGCGACTCCCTGTGGGCGCATCCCGACCTGCTTCCGAACGCCGACGATCTCGCTGACCCGCGGGGGTTCGCCGCGGGCGACGCCAACACGGTGGGCGATCCGCTCGCGGAGCTGGAACGGCTCCGCGACACCCCCGCCCAGCAGGAGCCACCGCGGCCACAACCGCCGGATGACGCAGGCCCCGGAACCGCCGGATGACGCAGGCCCCGGTGACGCACCCACCAATGCTCCGCGTGGCGGTCGTTGACCGCCACCGCTGTGCGGCCATAGCTTGACGGACACGAAGCCCCCGGTCATTCGGAGGACCCTCCAGAAGGGGAAGCTGGAGAGCTCGGCCGCGTACCGGGGGCTTCTTCATCACACTGGTACCTGTGTGTCACCCGGCTTGACTGCCAGCCGTC
>NZ_CAKJTP010000020.1:47857-52425 GCF_917627335.1 Protofrankia sp. CiT1
GCTGTCAGCTCCGCGCTGTCAGCTGCCGATCATGGCCGCATCCGGTGCCGTGGTGGTGACAAATGACGGCGGGCGGCGGTCCAGCTGGGCCTGGATCCCCTCAGCGGCCTCGCCGTTGGCCATCGTCGTCGCCTGTGCGAGCGCTTCCCACTGCAGCACCTGGTCAAAATCGTCAGCACCGCTCAACGCGACCTTGGCCAGCCTGGTCGCGACCGGCGCGGCCGCGGCGATCTGAGTCGCGGTGCTCACGGCGACGGCGACCAGGTCGGCGGCGGGCACCACCGCGTTGACCAAGCCGATCGCCGCGGCCTCGCGCGCGTCAACCGTCCGGCCGGTGAAAATCAGCTCCCTGGCCCGGACCGCGCCGACGGCCTCCGGCAGCAGCCGGGTGGCGGCCATCCCCGGATGCATCCCAAGTCGGGTGAACGGTGCGCAGAAGCTGGCATCCACCGACGCGAAACGCAGGTCGCAGGCAAGCGCGAGACACAGCCCGGCGCCCACGGTGGCGCCGTTGACCGCGGCGATCGTGGGCACTTCCACCGATCTGATCTTCAGCCAGCTCCGGTAGAAGGTGAGCATCTTCGCGCGCAGCCGGTCGACACCGGCCTCCCGGTTCGTCCGGGGATCGACCCAGTCGAGATCGCCACCGGCACAGAACGCGCTGCCCTGCCCCGTCACGACCACAGCCCGCACATGAGGATCAGCAATGATCTCGTCCAAAGCCCGCGACCAGGCTTCGGTGAGTGCCACGGTCATGGCGTTACGCCGCTCGGGCAGGGCCAGCGTCAACAACATGACACCGTCAGCGGGACGCTCGACGAGCAACGGTTCGGGCACGGTCGGCTCCTGGTATGGCGAAAAACATCGGTGGCCAGACGTCAGCCGGGTGCGCGGCCAGCGCGGTCGTGGACCCGCCAGGCCGGTGCTCCGGGACCTTCCCAACCCTAGCGGTCACCGCCGGAAGCCGGGGTTCCCGCCGGCTTGGCGAAGCCGATCTGGGAGGTCCATCGGCGGATGCCGGGCGGATGCGTCGCGAGGCGGCCCAGGCCCCGGCAGCGGTGTGCTACCGGGGCCTGGGGCAACGACGCAAGGCACCGGCAGGCACCGGCAGACCCTGGGCGAACGTCCGGCGGCGATCACTAGCGCGAGAGCCGTTCGCGCGCACCAGCGCCGGGCCGGCCGCAACATTCGTAGGCCCTGGTAGATATCAAGATCATCGAATCCGACAAGATAGCGACAGGGCGGCCTTCCGGGCCGGCCTTCTTCATCAACAACCCGCGGCCGGCCACCGGCGACCGACGGTACGAGGGGAGAACAGGTGGCAGAGACATTCGAGGGCTACTGCGTCAAGTGCAAGGACAAGCGGCACTACCAGGGCGAAATACGGGTGAGTGAGTCCGGGCGCCGGATGGCGCGGGGTACCTGCCCGGTCTGCGGCACAACGATCAACAGAATTCTCGGCAAGGCCTGAAGCACAGCGGCGAGTAGTGCCTGCCCGTATCCGCGAGATCGCTAAGACCTCGGGGATACGGGCAGGCACGATCAGGAGCCGGGCAGCGAGTGGGGCCCCGCCCCAGCGGCCCAGCGCCTCAGCGGACGACTGGCGACAGCGGCTCGCGCGGTGTGCTGTGGGGTTTTCTGGCGACCGTCATCCACCATCCACAGCTGTCACCATCCACAGCCGTCGCTCGACAATCCGGTCAAATACGACTGTTATCCACAGATCGTTATATATCGGTACACAACGCTGAACGGCATGAGACCGTCTGAGCACGATCTGGTCGCCTTCCGTGGAGGAGGACGCGATGCGCCCCATCCTCAAGCCCGGCCTGCGCCGCCTCTGGCGTGACGGGTCCACCCTGCAGATCGGTGTCGATCCGGTACGGGCGATCGTCCTCGGCGGGCTCACGGCGCGGGACGCCTCCGTGCTCGACGCCCTGGACGGCACCCGATCACGCGAGCAGGTGCTGAACTCGCTCGACGCCACCCACCGGGAACTCGTGCTTCTTCTGGAGAACACCGGCATGCTGGAGGACGCGGCTTCCGCCGACCACTCGCCGCTGTCCATGCTGGACCACGAACGCCTGCTGCCCGACCTTGCGTCGATCTCGTTAGGGTCAACCGACCCGGCCCATGTCCACCGCATTCTGCGGGCCCGGCGCCACGCACGGATACAGGTCCGCGGGGCAGGCCGGGTCGGGTCGCAGGTCGCGACCTTGTTGGCCGCGGCCGGGATCGGCTGTGTCGTCGTGGACGACACCGGCGTGACCAGGCCGGCCGATGTCGCGCCGGGCGGAGCCCGTCTCGATGACGTCGGACGCCCTCGCTCGACGGCGACGGCCTCGGCGATCGCCAGGGTCGCCCGCCCGCTCGCCTCTCACGGCCGCCGGCAGCGGGCTTGCGAACCGTTCCGCCCTGATCTCGTCGTGATCACTCCGGCTGGGGTTCCCGTCCTCCATCCACACGAGTCCATCGAGCTGGAACGCGTCGGCATCCCGCACCTGCTCGCCGGCATCCGCGAGACCACCGCCGTGATCGGGCCGCTGGTCCTGCCCGGTGTGACCTCGTGTCTGCACTGTCAGCACCTGCATCGCCGAGCGGCTGAGCCGGCCTGGCCGCTGCTGGCCCTCCAGCTGTCCCGCCGTCCAGACAGCGGGATCGACGCCTGCGACGTGACACTCGCCGCCGTCGCCGCTGGGATCACGGCAATGCAGGCACTCACCATGGTCGAATACGACGGGCGCAATGCCCGGCACGATAGACGTCGCAACGACGCCCGCACCCGGGCCTGGGGACAGCCGCACCCGCCAACCAGCGGCGATCTGCCGACCATCAACGGAACCCTGGAGATGGCCGCGGCCGAGCTCCGGGTCCGGCGTCGATCGTGGCCGGTACACCCCTCGTGCCCCTGCCGGAGCGCTCGATTACGCACAGAAACGAATCGTGACGAAGTCACCAAACAACCCACCGGCCGGCGCACGGGCGCCGACCGACCGGACCGGCCGGCGGCCACGTCGTCACCCACCTGAACATGTCCATTACAAAAAGTAAAAACGTTGCCCCGACCCACTGTCCCGCCTGCCTGCCGTCCGCCGAACAGGCACGATGGGGTTGTGTCCGAAATCCCAAAACGCGCGATCGTCAGAACCGCCAAACTGGCGGGTCTTCCGCTAGGCATCGCCGGACGGGCCACGGTTGGTATGGGTAAGCGGCTCGGTGGACGTCCCGCCGAGATCGTCGCCACGGAACTTCAGCAGCGCACCGCCGAACAGATCTTCCGGGTTCTCGGTGAGCTCAAGGGCGGCGCGATGAAGCTTGGCCAGGCGCTGTCGGTCTTCGAAGCCGCGCTGCCCGAAGAGATGGCCCGGCCCTACCGGGCGGCCCTGACAAAACTCCAGGAGGCAGCGCCACCCCTGCCTACGGCGTCGGTTCATCGGGTGCTGGCGGGCGACCTGGGCCCGGACTGGCGGACGATGTTCCGTGACTTCGACGACACGCCAGCGGCCGCGGCGAGCATCGGCCAGGTTCACCGGGCGGTGTGGGCGGACGGGCTCGAGGTCGCCGTCAAAATTCAGTACCCGGGAGCCGGGCCCGCGTTGCTCGCGGACCTCACCCAGCTCGCGCGCGCGGCGCGGTTGTTCAGCGCGCTGGCCCCTGGGCTGGACATCAAACCCCTGGTCGCCGAACTGAAGGAACGGATCATCGAGGAACTCGACTATCGCCTGGAGGCTGCCTGGCAGGCGGCTTTCGCCGAAGCGTTCCACGGCGATCCCGACATCTGCGTGCCCAGGGCCATCATGGGCACGCAGCACGTCCTGATATCCGAATGGATCGACGGCAGACCACTATCAAAAATCATAAGCGATGGCACCACCGCCGAACGCGACCGGGCTGGGCTGCTGCTCGTGCGGTTCCTGTACTCCTGTCCCGGCCGGGTCGGCCTCCTGCACGCGGATCCGCATCCGGGCAACTTCCGGCTGCTGGCGGACGGCCGGCTGGGAGTCCTCGACTTCGGCGCGGTCAATCGGCTTCCTGACGGGCTGCCCGAACCCATCGGCAGGCTCAGCCGGCTGGCGCTCCACGGCGATGCGGACGCGGTTATGGCGGGTCTGCGGGCGGAGGGATTCGTCCTGCCGACGGCGAAGGTCAGCGGCGCGGACCTCCTGGACTACCTCGTGCCCATCCTTGAGCCCATCGCCACGGAGGAGTTCCGTTTCTGCCGTGACTGGCTGCGCGGGGAAGCCGTCCGGCTGGGTGATCCCCGCTCCCCCGCGGCCCAGCTCGGCCGCCAGCTCAACCTGCCCCCGTCCTACCTGCTGATCCACCGAGTGACGCTGGGAGCGGTCGGCATCCTCTGCCAGCTCGGCAGCGCGGGGACCTTTCGCGCCGAGATGCAACGATGGCAGCCCGGCTTCGCCCCGCCAGGGTCCGCCGCGGCCGAGCATGCGCGCTGGGCGAACCGGCCCGGACGCGCGCTGCCGGCGCTCGCCGTCGAAACGGATCAGGAGCGTCCACGGCCGCCAGCGGCACCGGTCGCGCCGACGCCGGCAGCATCGGCGGGAGAGCAC